>NZ_SNXY01000011.1 GCF_004362745.1 Oharaeibacter diazotrophicus
GGGTTGGCGTCGCCGCCGACCTTGACGCGCTCCTTGATGGCGGCGAGCTGGGCCTCGGTGGAGGCGATCTGGTCCTTGAGGACCTTGATGCGCGGTGAGGTGTCGTCGAGGTAGCGGCGGACGGTCTCGTATTCGGCGCGCATGGAGGTGAGGTCGCCCTCGACCTTGGCGGCGAGGGCGATCTGGGTGGAGGCGCTCTGGGCGGCGTCGACGGTCTGGACGCGGGCGCGGAACTCGGTCTCGCGGGCGCGGACGTCGGCGAGCTTGCGCTCGGCGCGGGCGACCTGGTCCTCGGCATACTGGACCTGGGTCTGGCGGGCCTTCTCGGAGATGGAGTTGACGAGCTCCTCGCAGAGCTTCTGGAGGGAGACGGCGAGGGTGTGGGCGTCGTCGGGGGAGAAGGCGCGGACCTGGATGGAGTTGATGCCGGTGGTCATGTCGAAGTGGGCGTCGACCTTGCCCTCCCAGTACTTGACGAGGTGCTCGACGCTGGCGGTGGGGTCGAAGCGGGAGAGGGCGTCGACGTCCGGGTCGCCGTAGACGCGGCGCAGGCCGACCTCGGCCTCGAGGCGGTCGACGACGTCGCGGCTCCTGGCGAAGTCGGCGACGACGAAGTTGTCGGCGAGGACGGAGATCGGGCTGACGGCGGTTGCGGCGGAGAGGGAGTCCTGGGGGATGGCGTCCTGGGCGCGGACGGCGAAGCGGAACTCGGAGACGTATTGCGGGGAGGCGACGAAGGCGAAGTAGAGGGCGGCGACGACGGTCGGGAGGGCGACCATCAGGAGGAAGGAGAGGGCGGAGCCGGAGACGCGGGGGCGGCTGGCGGCGAGGAGGCGGTCGAGGGAGGGGTTGCGGCCGGCGATGCGCAGGCCGCCGCGACCGGTCTGCTTCTGGGGCAGGGGGACGCGGCGGGACGGCGCGGCCGGGGCGGTGGGGCTCGCCGGACCCGGGACGCCGGGAGCCTCGGGGGCGACGGCGGGAACGGCGGCGGCGGGCCGGCGGGCGGGGCCGGAACCCTGGCCGGCGCCGCGTGCGGGTGCCGCCCCGGCCGCGGCCCCGCCGGCCGCCGGACCCGCGGCACGCTCGCCGCCGGGCCGAACCCGGTTCAGCCGCACAAGCATCGCGCCTTCGCCTTCGCCCGTTCCGCTCACGCGCCTGCCTCCAGAGATGTCGTCATCCGGTCCGGCCCGACCGCCGGTGTGCGCTCGCCGGGTTCCCGCGGGCGGGCCCGGCACGACGAACGGTCGCCGCTAGCGGCGAAACCGGGCCTTCCTGTGGCGAACGCGGCGGAACAGCCGCAATTCCGGCCGGTGCGCATCGCGCGGACGGCCGGCGCTTCGCGCGGCGGGCCTTCAGAAGGCCGCGGCGAGATGCCGGCCCTTGCCGACGCGGTCGGCGGCGACGAGGTCGGCGAGGAAGTCCGGGATCCAGGCGAGCGGCAGCATGTTCGGGCCGTCGGACGGCGCGGAATCCGGGTCGTCGTGGGCCTCGGCGAACACCGCGGCACAGCCGACGGCGAGGGCGGCGCGGGCGAGCGCCGGAGCGAAGGCGCGCTTGCCGCCGGTCGAGGTGCCGCGCCCGCCGGGCTCCTGCACCGAATGGGTGGCGTCGAACACCACGGGATAGCCGGTCTCGGCCATGGTCGGCAGGCCGCGGAAGTCGGTGACCAGGGCGCCGTAGCCGAAGGAGGTGCCGCGGTCGCAGAGCAGGATGCGCTCGTTGCCGGTCGAGGCGATCTTGTCGGCGACGTTGGCCATGTCCCAGGGCGCCAGGAACTGGCCCTTCTTGACGTTGACGCAGGCACCGGTCTCGCCGGCGGCGATCAGCAGGTCGGTCTGGCGGCAGAGGAACGCGGGGATCTGCAGGATGTCGACGACCGCGCCGGCGCGACGGGTCTGCTCGACGTCGTGGACGTCGGTCAGCACGGGGCAGCCGAAGGTGGCGCGGACCTCGGCGAGGATCGCGAGGCCGGCCTCGATGCCGACGCCGCGCGCACCCTTCAGCGAGGTCCGGTTGGCCTTGTCGTAGGAGGCCTTGAACACGAAGGGGACGCCTGCCGCCCGGGTCGCCGCGGCGAGCGCGGCCGCCACGGAGAGCGCGTGCTCGCGGCTCTCGATCTGGCAGGGGCCGGAGATCAGGACGAAGGGGCGGTCGTTGGCGAAGGTGACGTCGCCGACGGTGACGGGCTTGGACTGCACGCTCGATCGTCTCCGTGCTGGAGCCGGCGGGGTCGCGGACGAGATGGACCCGGCGGGCACTCGAAACGAAAAAAGCCGCCTTTCGGCGGCTTCTTCGAGAGGCGCGAACGCCTCGTCGGACCCTTGGAAACTGGAGCGGGCGATGGGATTCGAACCCACGACCCCAACCTTGGCAAGGTTGTGCTCTACCCCTGAGCTACACCCGCACGCCCCGTTTCCGAGGTGCTCCGTCGCCGGAGCGAGGGCTATATGGACCAATCCGATCGGGAATGCAACAGCCAAAAAACAGGTCCGAGAGAGGTTTTTCGCCGGCTGCGGAAAAGCCGCGGAAACCCGGGGCTGCGCCGCGGTCACCGCCCCGCGGGCGGTCGGGCCGGCCGAAGCTCGGCGAGATAGGGGTTGAGCGCGCGGCTCTCGGCGAACGCCGCCGGGTCGACCGTGGCGATGCCCAGGAATCCGCGGTCGGCGGGCGCGCGCAGGAGGTCGCGGCCGTCGGGTGCGACCAGCGCGGACCGTCCGGCATAGGCGAATCGCGAATCGCGGCCGCTCCAGCCGGCGTAGGCGACGAACAGCTGATTCTCGAAGGCGCGCACCGGCACCACCCGTTCGGCGACGAAGTCGGAGCCGGGCTGGTCGGGCAGCGCGGTCGGCACGGCGACGAGGTCGGCGCCCTCGCGGGCGAGGCGGCGGACGTGCTCGGGGAACTCGACGTCGAAGCAGATCAGCACGCCGACCTTCAGGCCGGCGACGTCGACAACCACGGTCTCGACCGGGGCGACGGCGAAATGGTCACGCTCGTAGGCGCCGTAGAGCTGGGCCTTGCCGTAGCCGACCGGCGGCAGGCCGGGCCGGAGCACCGTGGCGGCGTTGACGACGCCGGCGCCGTCGCGGCGGGGATGGCCGACCACGAGGGCGACGCCCGTCGCCGCGACGGCGGCGGCGAGCCGCGGCAGCTGGACTGCGGCGAATGCGTCCGATTCGGCGGCGAAACGGTCGCCGGCGCCGTAGCCGGAGGTGGCGAGTTCGGGCGCGACCAGAAGCGCGGCACCGTCGGCGGCGGCGCGGTCGAGCGCGTCCTCGATGGCGCCGAGCCGGTCGGGCACGGCGGCGTCGAGCTGCAGGAGGGCGACGCGGGGGGCCATGGCGGTCCTCGTCACTCCGCGCGGTCGAGGGCGCCCATCAGGCGGCGGAGGTCGCCGAAGCGGGCCACGAGCGAGAACAACAGCGCCGACAGCGCCACGAACACCACCGCCACCGCCGCCATGGTCGGCGTGTAGCCGTAGCGCAGGGCGTTGAACACCTTGATCGGCAGCGTCTCCAGGGTGAAGCCGGCGGTCATATAGGCTATGATGTACTCGTTGAGCGAGAGCACGAAGGCGAAGGCGTAGCCGGAGAGCACGTAGGGCGTCATCAGCGGCAGCACGACCGTGCGCAGGATGGTGCGGTCGTCGGCGCCCATGGTCGCGGCCGCCTCCAGGATCTCGCGGTCGATCGCGGAGAAGCCGAGCGACAGCGTCACCAGCGGCAGCGCCACCAGGAAGACGCCGTGGCTCACCACCACGGTGAACGGCTGGCCGTAGGCGCCGGCGGAGGCCCAGAAGGCGAGGAAGCCGAGGGCGGTGATCACCGGCGGCAGCACGAAGGGCGACAGGCCGGCGAGGCGCACCAGTTCGGCCCAGGGTGCCACCCGCCGCCACAGGAACCACGAGATCGGCAGCGCGATCGCCACCGCCACCGCCGCGCTCGAGGCGGCGACCACCAGTGAGGCGACGAGCGCCCGGCGCCAGCCGTCGTCGAGCAGGATGTCTGCGTACCAGGACAGCGACAGCCCCTGCGGCGGAAAGACCAGCGTCTTCTTGGCGTTGAGCGAAACGCCGGCGAGCACGGCGACGGGCGCCGCCAGCAGGACGGCGATCGCCGCCTCGAACAGGCGACCGGCGAGGCGGCCGGGAGCGGGCGCGGTCACGGGCGGTCTCCGGTGCGGCGGGCGAGGAAGCCGGACAGGGCGATCAGCGACAGACAGGCGAGCACCATGAACACCGCCATCGCCGCGGCGAAGGGCATGTTGGACTGGTAGATCGCCTGATCGGTGACGAGCACCGACAGCGTCCAGTGCTGCGGCCGGCCCAGCATCTGCGGGATCAGGTAGGAGCCGAGCGCGAAGACGAAGACGAGGATGGTCGTCGAGGCGATCGGTCCGCGCAGCGCCGGCACCGCCACGGTGAGGAAGGCCTTCAGCGGAGGCGCCCCGAGGGTGCGCGCGGCCTCCTCGAGCGAGGGGTCGAGGCGGACCAGCGAGGGGTAGAGCACCAGCGCCGCGTAGGGGAAGGCCTGATAGACCATGCCGGCGAGCACCGCGCCGAAGGACGGCGCCAGCGACATCGGCTCGGCCATCAGCCCGAGCGCGACCAGGACGTTGGTGATCCCCGCCGTCTTCGACAAGAGCGTCGACCAGGCGAAACCGATCAGCACCTCCGACAGCGACAGCACCGACAGCAGGCCGACCAGCCAGACTACCTGGGCGCGGTGCGAATGGCGGGCGAGCCGGCGCGCGAAGGGCAGGGCGAGTGCCACCGCGAGCACGGCGACGAGCAGCGCGAGCAGCATCGAGAAGCCGAGCACCCGGCCGAAGAAGGGCGTCAGGAAGCGGGCGTAGTTGGCGAGCACGAAGTCGGGCTCGTAGAAGCCGCCCTGGACGCGGCGGAAGAAGCTGACCGCCACCATAATGCCGAAGGGCACCAGGAAGAACACGGCGAGCACCGCGGCCGGCACGGCGATC
This sequence comes from Oharaeibacter diazotrophicus, assembly GCF_004362745.1. Classification (NCBI taxonomy): domain Bacteria; kingdom Pseudomonadati; phylum Pseudomonadota; class Alphaproteobacteria; order Hyphomicrobiales; family Pleomorphomonadaceae; genus Oharaeibacter; species Oharaeibacter diazotrophicus. The sequence goes on from NZ_SNXY01000011.1 coordinate 4,978, forward strand.
GGCAGGTAGTCCGCCGGGCGGCGGGGCGGCTCGCGCCTCACGGCAGCACCACGACGCGGTCGAGCGTCACGGCGAGACCGGTCGGCGCGCCGATGGCGAGATGCGGCGCGGTGCCCGGCCCGGCGGCGACCAGGGTGACGCCGTCGGCCTCGACGAAGGTCTCGACGCTGGCGCCGAGGTCGCGGACGAAGCGGACGACGCCCTCGAGATGGCCGGTGCCGGGCGGCACGGGGGCGAGATCCTCCGGGCGGACCGAAACCTTGGCCGCGGTCGCGCCCGCGGGCAGGGCGAGACCGGGCAGGAGGCCGCCGGCGACGGCGAGGCCGCCCGGGGCGGGCCGGGCGTCGAGGATGTTGGACGAGCCGATGAAGTCGGCGACGAAGGCGTCGGCCGGGCGGCGGTAGACCTCGGCCGGCGGGGCGGCCTGACGGATCCGGCCGCCGCTCATCACCACGACGAGGTCGGCCATGGTCATGGCCTCGCGCTGGTCGTGGGTGACGACGATGGTGGTGATGCCGAGCCGGCGCTGCAGCTGGCGCAGTTCCACCTGCATCTGCTCGCGCAGCTTGGCGTCGAGCGCCGACAAGGGCTCGTCGAGCAGGAACAGGCCGGGATCGACGGCGAGGGCGCGGGCGATCGCGACGCGCTGGCGCTGGCCGCCGGACAGCCGCGTCACCGCGCGGTCGCCGAAGCCCGGCAGGCGGACGAGGTCGAGCAGTTCGGCGACCCGGGCGGCGGTCTTGGCGCGATCGACGCCGCGGATGCGCAGCGGATAGGTGATGTTCTCGGCGACGGTGAGGTGCGGGAACAGCGCCAGCGACTGGAACACCATGCCGAAGCCGCGGGCGTGCGCCGGCACGGCGGTGAGGTCGCGGCCGCCAACGGTGACGGCGCCGGCCGTCGGCGTCTCGAGGCCGGCGATCATGCGCAGGAGCGTGGTCTTGCCGCAGCCCGAGGGCCCGAGCAGGCAGACGAAGGTGCCGGCGGGCACGTGCAGCGACACGCCGTCGACGGCGCGGGCGGAGCCGAAGGCCTTGGTGACGCCGTCGAGGACGAGATCGGCCATGGGGTGCGGGTTGGATCCCTGGGGGTTGGCGGATGGTGCGGGCGGCGGGCGGCCCGGCCGCGGGGAGGCGGCCGGACCGCCGGGAGCGGGGCGATTCGCGGGCGTCAGCCGGCGATCATCTCGGTCCACTTCTCGTTCAGCCAGTCGGCCTTGCCGGTCTGCAGGTCGTAGCGCGGCACGATCGGCGGGATGTCGGTGGACACGGAGGCGAACTCCTCGGGGGTGAGGTCGAGCATCTCGCGCTTCACCGTCGGCGACGTCCCGACCTTGCGCGACATCAGCGCCTGGATCGAGGGCTGCGAGCAGAAGTCGATGAAGGCGTGCGCCTCGGCGGTCTTGGTCGAGGCGCGCGAGATCGCCCAGCAGCCGGAATCGTTGATGCCGCCCTCCTTGGGGAAGGTCGAGCGCACCGGCGCGCCGTCGGCCGCGGCGAGGCCGGTGACGTCGTGGTAGTACTGGCCCATCGGGATCTCGCCGGACTTCAGCGCCTGCTCGAACTGCGCCTCGTCGCGGTACCACAGCTTCACGTTCGGCTTGACCTCGGCGAGCTTGGCGAAGGCCTTCTCGAGGCCCTCGTCGGTGTCGAGCGCGGCGGTGCCGCCGAAGAAGGTGGCGGCGGTCACCTCGAGCAGGAAGGAGTTGGAGACCAGCGCCAGCAGGCCGAGCTTGTCGGCGTTGGCCGGGTCCCACAGCGCGGCCCAGGAGGTCGGCGCCTCCTTGTAGACCTCGGTGTTGGTGACGAGCGTGATGTACCACGACACCGCGCCGATGCCGGCGACGCGGCCGTCGTCGTACTTGTTGACGAACCGCTCCTCGAGGTTGCCGGCGTTCTTCAGCGCGCCGAGGTCGATCGGCGCCCACAGCTCGGTGGACCGGCCCTTGATCATCGAGACCTGCGACATCATCGAGACGTCGGCCGGCGCCTCGCCGGCGCGGGCGGCCTGGTCGAGCTGCACCAGCCAGGCCTCGCCGGTCGGCTCGGCGACCGATTCGATCGCGATGCCGGTCGCCTTGGTGAACTCGGGGAAGACGTGCTTGTCGAAGCTGTCCTTGAAGTAGCCGCCGTAGACGCCGACCTTCAGCGACTTCTCCTCGGCGCGCAGGATCGACGGCATCGCCAGCACGGCGCCGGCGGCGACGCCGGCGCGCATCAGGCCGCGCCGGGTGAACGCGAAGCTCTTGTCGGTCATCGGTTGGTCCCCTCTCGTTCGGCCCGGTTCCCGGGTCCGTTGTCCTCAGGCGATGTGGCGGAGCCGCTCGGCGACGACCGCGAGCGCGGCGTCGTCGACGTTGGCGAAGGCGAAGCGGATGTGGCGGTCCTGGCCGGGGCCGAAGAAGGCGCCCGGCAGGGTCACGACCCCGGCCTCGCGGGCGAGGCGCTCGGCGACCGCCTCGCCGGTGGCGTCGAAGGGGTGGCGGACATAGGCGAAATACGCGCCGATCGCCGAGATCTCCCAGCCGGGCGCGGCGGCGACGACGTCGCGGAACACGACGATCCGGCGGTTGATCGCGCTCCGCGTCGCCGCGCGCCAGTCGGCGGTGGCGCCGACCGCCCAGGCGATCGCCGCCTGCGCCGCCCGCGGCGGGCAGATCTGGACGCAGTCGAGCACCTTGGCGATCTCGCCGACGAGGCCGGCGCCGGCGATCACCGAGCCGAGCCGGTGGCCGGGCACGGCGTAGCTCTTCGAGAAGGAATAGAGCTGGACCACGCTCTCGCGCCAGGACGCGTCCTCGAACAGGGCGTGCGGGCGGCCGGCGCCCTCGGGCAGGAAGTCGCGGTAGGTCTCGTCGACGACGAGGGCGATGCCGCGCTCGGCGGCGAGGCGGCGGAAGGCTTCCAGCGTCGCGGCCGGATAGGTCGCGCCGGTCGGGTTGTTCGGCGTGACGAGGACGATGGCGCGGACGTCGTCGGCGAGGAGGGCGCGGGCGTCCTCGACGTCGGGTACGAAGCCGTTCTGCGCCCGTGCCGGCAGCGGCACGGCACGGATGCCGAGCATGTCGAGCGTCATCTTGTGGTTGAAGTACCACGGCGTCGGCAGCATGACCGCGTCGCCGGCGCGGGCGAGCGCCATCATGGTGACGAAGAAGGCCTGGTTGCAGCCGGCGGTGATCGCGACCTCGCCCGGCTCGACGTCGGCGCCGTAGAGCGCGTTGACGTCGGCGGCGAGGGCCTCGCGCAGGGCGGCGTCGCCGGTGATGGCGCCGTATGTGGCGGCGGCCGGCGTCGCGGCGGCGGCGGCGAGGCGGTCGAGCAGTTCCCGCGGCGGCGCCGTGCCGGGCACCGCCTGGGCGAGGTTGACCAGCGGTCCGAGCCGGCCGTCGTAGGCGCGCGCCCACGCTTGCGCCGCCGGAATGGGCGGCACGTCGGTGGCGACGAGGAGCGGGTTGGCGGCGATCAAGGGCGGGCCCCGGGCATCGGGTGGAAAGGTCCATGGTGACGCGGCGCCCGCCCGGTTGGAAGGGGGCGCCGCGGTCGCGGCGTCAGATCGGATCGCGGCGGAGCGGCATGGTCATGCAGTGGACGCTGCCGCCGCCGGCGGCGAAGAGGTCTAGCGCGGGGTCGAGCACGGTCAGGCCCTCGGCGCGCAGCATCGCGTTGATGCGCCGCGAATGCGCCGGGCTGACCACCCGGTCGCGGCCGAGCGCCAGCACGTTGCAGCCCATGGCGCCGACCGCCTCCTTGTAGGTGACCGGCAGGATGCGGATGCCGTGGGCGGCGAACCAGTCGAGGTGCTCGTCGTCGATCACGTCGGCGACGGCGATGGCGAGGCCGTCGGCGACCATCGAGAAGATGACGTCGAGATGCAGGAAGTGCTCGGGGAAGGCGATCACCCGGGTGTCCCAGCCGGCGTCGCGGAACCAGCCGGCGAACTGCTCGGCGCCCTCGGCGGTGGTGCGCTCGCCAGTGTAACCGATCGCCATCACGCCCGGCCTGACGATGTGGATGTCGCCGCCCTCGATCGCGCCGGAGGAGGCGAAGCGCCAAATCGGGCAGCCGGTGCGCTCGTAGAACTTCACCACCGACGCCACCTCGCCGCGGCGCTGCGGCCGGAACAGCTGGGTCACCATCGGGCCCCACGGCGTCACCTGCGAACTGTCGCGGGTGTAGACCTGATAGGGCAACTGCGGCTCCGGCTCGAGATAATGGCAGCCGACGCCGGCACCTTCGAGGGCGTCGACCAGCTCGCGGAACTGCGCCTGCAGCCCCTGGGCGTCCGGCTGGCGGCCGGTGCGCGCCAGCGTCCGCCGCACGATGTCGTTGGTGGGGATCCAGGCGTAGTGGTCCGGCGGGCAGAGCAGCACGTCCCTGAGGACGCCGGTCTCGCTGTCCACGCGCCAGCGCGGGGCTTCGGTCATCATCGGCTCCGGTCATCGCGGTGGCATGATCAAAGCGCAGGCATCATCGGTGTAAAATCACGAATGACGGGAGTTCACTTCGGGTATCCTCGAACTGAAACGATTGGAGGGAGGGCGCCGTGGCGCTGGAGGGCACCGACGTCAGGCTGCTGCGCCTGTTCATGACCATCGTCGAACAGGGCGGCTTCGCGGCGGCGCAGGGCGAGCTCGGCCTGTCGCTGTCGACGATCTCGGCCCATGTCACGACGCTCGAGACCCGGCTCGGGGTGCGGCTGTGCCGGCGCGGCCGGTCCGGCTTCGCGCTCACCGACGAGGGTCGGCAGGTCTACGAGGAGGCGCGGCGGCTGACCGCCTCGATCGAGACCTTCGAGGGGCGCGTGCGAAGCCTGCGCGGCCATCTCACCGGGCAATTCGCGGTCGGGCTCGTCGACAACACCGTCACCGACCCGTCGGCGCCGCTCGAGCGGGTGTTCGCCGCCTTCGCCGCCGCCGCGCCCGACGTCATGCTGACGGTCGCCTGCCGGCCGCCGAACGAACTTTTGCGCGACGTCATCGCCGGCGCGCTCGACGTCGCCGTCGCCAGCTTCCCGCGCGTCGCGCTCGGCCTCGCCTACGTCGACCTCTACGAGGAGCGCCAGCGCTTCTACTGCGGCGTCGGGCATCCGCTGTTCGCGGTGCCGGAGGCCGAGATCACCATCGACGCGGTGCGTCGGCACCGGATCGTCGGGCGCAGCTACTGGGGCCAGCGCGACCTCAAGATCTTCGCGATCGGCGGCCCCAAGGCGCTGGTCGGCGACATGGAATCGGAAGCGCGGCTGATCCTGTCCGGCGCCTTCCTCGGCTACCTCCCGGAGCACTACGCCACCGGCTTCGTCGCCGCCGGGCGGATGCGGGCGCTGCGGCCGGACCTCTTCGACTACGCCGCGCCGTTCCAACTGGCGCACCGGCCGGAGAAGGCGAAGGAGCCGATCGCCCGCCTGTTCGTCGATACGGTCGGCCGCGTCTTCGCGGGACGGCGCCGCGCCGTGGCGACGACGGCCGAGCGCGACCGCGACTCCTGACGCGTTGCGTCGGACCGCCCATCCGCTTAAGGATCGGGCGTGCCCGAAAAGGTGGCGCCACCCGGCGTCGCCCGGGCGTCGGGGGACGGAACGGGATCATGACGGCAGGCGAGGACGCGGCTGGACCGGCGGGTCCGATCGACACCACAGGGGCCGCGGTGCTGGTCAATCCGGCGCGCGGCGGCGGCTGGACGGCGGCGATGGACGCGATCCTGAACGACGCCGCCCACGCCCGCGCCCGCGCCGTCGTCACCGGTTGGCCCGGCTACGCGCCGACGCCGCTGGTACCGCTGCCCGGGCTCGCCCGTGCCCTCGGCGTCGGTGTGCTCGCCTACAAGGACGAGGGCGGCCGCTTCGGTCTCGGCAGCTTCAAGGCGCTCGGCGGCGCCTACGCGGTCTGGCGTCTCCTCGCCGCCGCGATCGAGCGCGCCACCGGCGTGGTGCCCGACCCCGCCGCGGTCGCCGCCGGCGCCCACCGCGACATGGCCGCCACCATCACCGTCACCTGCGCCACCGACGGCAACCACGGCCGCTCGGTCGCCTGGGGCGCCGGCCTGTTCGGCTGCCCGGCGGTGATCTTCATCCACGCCGGCGTCAGCGAGGGCCGCCGCGCCGCGATCGAGCGCTTCGGCGCCCGGGTCGTGCGCACCGCCGGCACCTACGACGACAGCGTCCGCGAGGCCGAGGCGACCGCCGCGCGCGAGGGCTGGCAGGTGGTGTCCGACACCTCCTATCCCGGCTACCGCGAGGTGCCGAAGGACGTGATGCAGGGTTACGAGCTGATGGCCGCCGAGGCCCTCGACGCCCTCGACGCGCCGCCGACCCACGTCTTCCTGCAGACCGGCGTCGGCGGCATGGCCGCGGCGGTGGCGGCGCTCGCCTGGCGCCGTCTCGGCGCCGAGCGGCCGGTGGTCGTGCTCGCCGATCCGGAGAAGGCGGCCTGCTGGTGGGACAGTCTCGCCGCCGGACGGCCGGTCGCGGCCGGCGGGGCGCTCGACACCCTGCAGGCGGGCCTCGCCTGCGGCGAGGTGTCCGAACTCGCCTGGGAGATCCTCGCCACCGGCGCCGACGCGGTGGTGCGCGTGCCCGACGACGCCGCGGTGGCCACGATGCGCGCGCTCGCGGCCGGCGTCGCCGGCGACCGTCCGATCGTCGCCGGCGAATCGGCGGTGGCCGGGCTCGCCGCGCTGGCGGCGCTGTCGCGCGATCCCGCCGCGTGCGCGGCGCTCGGGCTCGGCCCGACGTCCCGCGTCCTCGTCTTCGGCACCGAGGGCGACACCGATCCCGAACTCTACGCCCGTCTCGTCGGCCGGACCGGCGACGAGGTCCGCGCCGCCGCCGCCAGCTGGAGACCCGCCCCATGAGCCGTCGCTTCGTCGCCGCCGCCGCCCAACTCGGACCGATCGAGCGCGACGAGCCGCGCGCCTCGGTGGTTGCGCGCCTGCTGGCGTTGCTCGAGACCGCACGCCGGCGCGACGTCCGCTTCGTCGTCTTCCCGGAGCTGGCGCTCACCACCTTCTTTCCGCGCTGGTGGATCGCCGACGAGGCCGAACTCGACCGCTTCTACGAGCGCGCGATGCCGAACGCCGACGTCGCGCCGCTGTTCGCCGCCGCCCGCGCCGGCGGCATCGGCTTCCACCTCGGCTATGCCGAGCTGACCGAGACCGCGGCCGGCAAGATCCGCCACAACACCGCGATCCTGGTCGACGGCGAGGGGCGGATCGGTCTCAAGTACCGCAAGATCCACTTGCCGGGGCATCGCGAACACGAGCCGGCGCTGCCGTTCCAGCATCTCGAGAAGCGCTATTTCGTCCGTGGCGACCTCGGCTTCCCTGTGGCGGACTTCATGGGCGGCAAGGCCGGGATCCTGATCTGCAACGACCGGCGTTGGCCGGAGGCGTTCCGTTCGCTCGGGCTCCAGGGCGCCGAGATGGTGGCGGTCGGCTACAACACGCCGCAGCACTATCCGCGCGCACCCGAGCACGACCGGCTGCAGGACTTCCACAACCACCTGTCGCTGCAGGCCGGCGCCTACCAGAACGGCACCTACGTGATCGGCGCCGCCAAGGCCGGCTTCGAGGGCGGCTGCGAGCTGATCGGCGGCAGCTGCGTCGTCGCGCCCACCGGCGAGATCCTGGCGGTGGCGGCGACGCGCGGCGACGAACTGGTCGCCGCCGAGGTCGACCTCGACCGCTGCCGCGAGATCAAGGCCAACATCTTCAACTTCGCCCTGCACCGCCAGCCCGACGCTTACGGCCTCCTGACCAAGGTGGGGTGAGTGCCGGCACCCGTAAACGCAAAGGCCCGGCGCGACGGCCGGGCCTTTCGGTGGGAGCGTCGCTCCCGAGATCTGGTGCCGCAGAAGGGACTCGAACCCCCGACCCCATCATTACGAATGACGTGCTCTACCAGCTGAGCTACTGCGGCGTCCGTTTCGTCCCGGCGCGAACGCCCGGAGGCCGGGCGATCGGCCCGGCGGACGCGGGGTTGATAGCGGCAACGCCCGCGGATTTCAAGTCGGGTCGATCGGAAAAGCGCGGGCCCGGCGAGCGCGGACCGCGCCGGCCCGTTCAGACGTAGGCGGGTCCGGCGACCGGGCCGGGATGCCGGGGCCGCTCGGGGACGGCGCCCGGGTCGTCCGGCCGGGTGATCTCCGGGAACTGCACGAAGGCGGGCCGCGCGGCCGGCGCCACGGTGGCGGCGGTGGCCATCGCGGCCGCCACCGGTTCGGCGGGCTTCGCCGCCGCGACGGTCTCCGGTTCGCGGACGGCCGGCTTCGGCTCGGGCTCGGCGGCGACCGGGGCGACGGTGCCGCCGGCGGACGGCGGCTCGTCGGGCGGCGTGGGCGGGGCGATCGGGCGGACGGCGCGCTCGGCGAGGTCCGGGCCGTCGAGCTCGGCCGGGCCCGAATCGCCTTCCACCGGAACCTTCCACTCGAAGGCGTCGAGCCGGCCGGTCACCGGCGAGACCGGGGCCCAGGCCTCGGCGACGACGCCGTCGGCGGTCCAGGCGGCGTCGCGCGGGGCGCGGATGGCGCGGCCGAGCCACTCGCGGACGCGGCCGGCGTCGCCGGTCTCGACCTCCTCGAGGTCGGCCATCATCAGGCAGACCCGCCGGGTCGGCGCCTGCCGCAGCGCCCGGGCGAGCGAGGCGCGGGCGAGCGGGAAGTCGCGGGCGTCGACGGCTGCCCGGGCGACGGCGATGGCACCCTCGGCGGCGTAGGGCTTCAGCTGCTCCAGCGTCTGCGCCCGCTTCAGGCGGTCGCGCGCCGAATCGCCGGTGCGGACGTGGAGATAGACCTCGGCGAGCTCGGGATGCGGGGCGATCTTCCAGGTGGTCTCCACGACCTTGGCGGCCTTGCGGGCGTCGAGCTGGCGGGTCAGCAGGCGGGCGGCGACCACGGCGGCCGGCACCAGCTCCGGCGCCAGCCGGTGCGCCTCGAGGGCGTAGGCGCGGGCGTGATCGGGATCGCCGTCCTCGGCCTGGAGGGCGCGGGCGGTGAGCAGCACGGCGCGCAGGCGCTTGGCCTCGGCCTTGTCGACGAGGCGCGCGGCGGCGCCGGCGTCGAGGGTGGCGAGGGCGCCGGTCCAGTCCTCGTCGGCGGACTGGTACTCCATCATGGCGGTGCCGGCCCAGGCGACGCCGGGCGCCAGCCGCTGCGCCTCGGCGGCGTAGTGCCGGGCCGCCTCTGCCTCGCCGGCCCGGCTCGCCTCGATGTAGAGGCCGCGCAGGCCGAGCAGGCGGGTGTCGTCGGTCTCGAGCATGCGGTCGAAGGCGCGGCGGGCGTCGTCGCCGCGGCCCTCGACCTGGGCGGTCTGGGCCGACAGGAGCAGCACCAGCGGCTCCTTCGGCAGGAGGCGCGTCGCCTCGTCTGCGAAGCGGCGGGCGAGGCGGGCGTCGCCGGCGCCGACGGCGATCATGCCGCGCGACAGCGCCCGGTAGCCGCGGTCGCGGCGGCGGTTGCGGAAGAAGCCGCGCACCGCGTCGGGGCCGTGCAGGATGCCGGAGAGGATCCGCCAGCCGATCACCGCCACGACGGCGAACACGACGAGGCCGACGACGACGACGCGCAGCGGCGGCGCCACCGCGCCGCCCGGCCACTCCACCGCCACGGACACGGGGACGCCGCCGAGCCAGTCGAGGCCGATGACGGCGGCGAACAGCAGCGCGATCGCGACGAACAGGCGGATCATCGGCGGATCCCTTTCACGGTCGGGGCTTCAACTCGGGCGGGGGACATCAGCGGCCCTCCGCGGGGGCCTCGAGGCGGGCAAGCACCTTGGCGGTCAGCGCCTTCACCGCGGCGTCGGCGGCGACGCGGCGGTCGAGCCGGGCGAGCCAGTCGGCGGTGGCGGCCTTCGCCCAGTCGGGCAGGCCGTCGGCGGCGGCACGCGCTGCCGCGGCGTCGCCCGAGGCGAGGCCGGCGCGGATGCCCTCGAGGGCGCGCGAGGCCGGATCGGCGGCGTCCGCGCCGGTCTCGCGGTAGTTGACGAGGCTCTTGGCGCCGGCGAGCAGGCGGTCGACCGCGCCGGCACCGTCGGTCACCGGGCGGGCCGCCGCGACGGCGCCGTAGGGCAGGCCGGCGGCGAGGGCGTCGATGGTGTCGACGCCGTGCTCGGCGAGCGGCTGCAGCGCGGCGAGTTCCGGGAGGTCGGGCGCGACGGCCGCGACGACGCCGAGGTCGGCGGCGAAGGGCGCGCCCTCGGCGATCCGGCTCGACAGCGTGGTGACCGCGAGCGACAGCGCCGCGATCTCGCCGCCCTTCGGGCCGGCGTCGAGGCGCTTCTCGACGTCGTCGAGCCGGCCGGTCGCGGCCGTCAGCGCCGCGGCGCCGTCGTCGACACGGGCGGTCAGCGCGGCCATGTCGGAGCCGACCGACTGCTTCACGCCGGCGAGGCCGTCGGCGAGGGTGCGGTCGAGGCCGCCGATGCGGTCGTCGAGCGAGCGGCGGATGTCGGCGAGCGCGGCGTCGACGGCGTCGAGGCGGGCGCCGAGGTCGCTCGCGCCCTTCTCGAGCGCGTCGATCCGGGCGGGATCGACGGGGGCGGGTGCGGCGGCGAGCTTTTCCAGCGCGGCGCGGTCGGCCGCGCCGGCCTCGCGGAGCGCCGCGACGTCGGCGGCGAGCGTGTCGAGCCGCGGCGCGACGTCCTCGAGGCGCTTGCCGAGGTCGTCGACGCGGGGCGCGAGGGCGGGATCGGCGGTGCCCGTGCCGCCGCCGGACGGCAGCGTCTTCACGGTGGCCTCGACGTCGGCGAGGCGCTGGGCGAGCGCGGGGTCGGCCGGCTGCACCGCGGCGACGGACCGTTCCAGCGCGTCGACCCGGCCGGCGAGCGCGGTGTCGGGGGCGGCGGTCGCAGGCGGCGCCTGCTCGATCCGGCCGAGCCGGTCGCCGACCTCGGCGAGGCGGCGGTCGATGTCCGCGACCACCGTGGTGGTGGCGACGCCCTCGGGCAGCGGCGGGCGGAAGACGCCGCCGGCGATCAGCGCGGCGCCGCCGCCGAGGGCGACGAGGCCGCCGATCAGCGCGGCCGCGATCAGGCCGGCGGTGCCGGTGCGCGCCGTCGGCTCGGCCGCGGGCGGGGTCGGGACGGCCGTGGCCGCTGCGGGGGACGGTTCGGATTCGGCGGATGCGGCGCCGGCGGCTTCGCTCGGTTCCGCGGTGTCGGGGCCGTTCGACCCGACGTCCGCTGCGATCGGTTCGGCGGGAGCAGCCTCGGCGGCCGTCGGCTCGGCGGCGGCGGTTTCCGTGACGACAGGTTCGGTGGCGGCAGTCTCGACGGCCGGCGACTCGGTCGCCGAGGCCTCGCCGGCGGACGCGGCCGCTTCGCCGTCCACCGGCGCCCCCTCGACGGCGGCGGGCGCCGCGGCTTCGGTCGCGGCCTCGGCGGCGGGCGCCGGGGGATCGGCGACGAAGATGTCCTCGCCCACGGGCGCCGCGGTCTCGGCGGTCGCGAGCGGCTGGTCGGGGGGCACCGACGGCGCCGGATCGGGAGCGGGCTCGGACGACGGCTCGACGGCCGGCGGCACCCGCACCGGGGTGGCGGTCAGGTCGATCGTGGTCGGGCGGCCCTTGCGCCGGCGATGGTCGGGACCGCGCCCCGTGGGATCGCTGTCGGACGTCATGGCTTCGTTCCCATCCTCCCTCGCCGCGGGCCGCCGGTCCTCGGTCCGGATGCCCGCCGTGCCGGTCGCGACCGGTCTCCGGCCGCGATCATTCGCGTTCCGGGGCCCGAAGCGCAACCACCGCTTTGGTCAGGCTCTCGCCGGAAGGTTCCCGGGCGATGACCAGACGTGCGAAAAACGGCCGAAGCGGGGCCGCGGCCTTGGCCGAGATCGCCGCGAGCGCCGTCGTCGCGGGAACCGCGATCCCCGCCCGTTCCAGCCAACGCCCGAACGCCTCGGCGGTTCGCGCCGAGGCGACGACGACCGCGGCGAATTCGCCCGCCGCGACATCGGCGGCGACCGCCGGATCGACCGCGGCGACCGTCTCGGTGCGGTAGGCGACCACGGTACGGGCGGAAAAGCCCGCCTCTGCGAGCCGGTCGGCGACGTCGACCGCGCGCTCGCGCGCCCCGACGTGGACCACCGGCCCCGACGCGGGATCGAAGGCCGCGACCACCGCGCGGACCACGGCCTCGCCGTCGCCGGCGGCGTCGATCACGGTCGCGAACCCGGCCGCGCGGGCGGTGGCCGCGGTGGCGGGGCCGACGGCGACCGCGGCAATGGCCGCGAGTTCGCCGCGGCGCGGATCGGCGGCGAACGCCTCGACGCCGGCGACCGAGGTGAACACCAGCGCCTGCGGCGATACCTGCCCGTCGACCACGGATCCGACCACGTCCGGTTCCGGCACCACCGCCAGCATCGGGGCGATCGTCGCCGGGACGCCGACGGCGGCGAGGGCGTCCGCCATGGCGCGGGCCTGGGCTTCCGGTCGCAGGATCAGGACCCGCATCGCCGCCTCAGAGCCCGGCGAAGAAGTCCGGTCCGCCGAGCGCCTTCAGCCGTTCGCCGACATGGCGGCCGAGGTCGGCGGCGTTGGCGCGCGCCGCGGTGCCGGAGGCGACGTGCTCGACCGCGCCGTCCGGCGTCAGGATCAGGCCGGAGAGGTGCACGGTGGCGGCCGACACCTTGGCGTGGCCGGCGATCGGGGTGCGGCAGGAGCCGTCGAGCGCGGCGAGCAGCGCGCGCTCGGCGGCGAGCGCCACCGCGGTGTCGGCGTCGTGGATCGGGGCGAGCAGGCCGGCGACGCGGGCGTCGCCGGCGCGGGTCTCGATGCCGATGGCGCCCTGGCCGACGGCGGGCGGGAAGTCGGACAGCGGCAGCACGTCGGTGGCGACGTCGACCATGCCGAGCCGCTTCAGGCCGGCAAGGGCGAGCAGGGTGGCGTCGGCCTCGCCCTCGTCGAGCTTGCGCAGACGGGTCTGGACGTTGCCGCGGTAGGTGACGACCTCGAGATCCGGCCGCAGGCGCTTGACCAGCGCCTGCCGGCGCAGCGAGGCGGTGCCGACCACGGCGCCCGCGGGCATCTCGGCCAGCGAGGCGTAGCGGCGCGAGACGAAGACGTCGCGGACGTCCTCGCGCGGCAGGAAGTGATCGAGCACCAGGCCGTCGGGCAGCACCGTCGGCATGTCCTTGGAGGAGTGCACGGCGAGGTCGATGTCGCCGGCGAGGAGGGCGTCCTCGATCTCCTTGGTGAACAGGCCCTTGCCGCCGACCTCGGAGAGCGGACGGTCGAGGATGCGGTCGCCGCTGGTGCGGATCACCACGATCTCGATCGCGGGGGCGTCGGCGCCCCAGGCGGCGGCGAGCCGGTCGCGCACCTCGTGGGCCTGCGCGAGGGCGAGCGGGCTGCCGCGGGTGCCGAGGCGGACGGGATTCGTTTGCAAGGGCCGGGTCCCGGTGCTAGGGGGCGGATCGTCGCCGCCGGGTATACGACGCCCCGGCGGGCGTTGGAACCCTCGCTCGACCAGGGATCGGACCGGCGGCACCATGACGGACACCCTCGTCCTCGGCATCGAGACCAGCTGCGACGAGACCGCCGCGGCGGTGGTGGCGCGCGGGTCCGACGGCGCCGGCCGCATCCTCTCCAACGTGGTGCTGTCCCAGGTCGCCGAGCACGCGGCCTTCGGCGGCGTCGTGCCCGAGATCGCCGCCCGCGCCCATGTCGAGGCGCTCGACGGCGTGATCCGGGCCGCCCTCGCCGACGCCGGCGTCGGCCTGTCCGACCTCGACGCCGTCGCCGCCACCGCCGGGCCGGGGCTGATCGGCGGCGTCCTCGTCGGCCTCACCACCGCCAAGGCGATCGCCTATGCGGCGGGCAAGCCGCTGGTGGCGGTCAACCACCTCGAGGGTCACGCGCTGACGGCGCGGCTCACCGACGGCATCGCCTTTCCCTACCTGCTGCTGCTGGTGTCCGGCGGCCACACCCAGATCGTCCGGGTCGACGGCGTCGGCGCCTACGTCCGGCTCGGCACCACCATCGACGACGCCCTCGGCGAGGCCTTCGACAAGACCGCCAAGCTGCTCGGCCTCGGCTATCCCGGTGGGCCGAAGGTCGAGGCCGCCGCCGCGTCGGGCGATCCGACCCGCTTCGCGCTGCCGCGGCCGATGCTCGGCCGGCCCGATCCGGACTTCTCCTTCTCCGGCCTCAAGACCGCCGTGCGCAACGAGGCCGCCGCCGCGGCCCCGCTCGACGCGCGTGCCGTCGCCGACCTCTGTGCCGCCTTCCAGGCCGCCGCCGCCGACGTGGTGGCGGACCGGGTCGCCGTGGCGCTCGGCCGCTTCCGCGCCGACGCGCCCGGCGTCGTCCCGACGCTCGTCGTCGCCGGCGGCGTCGCCGCCAACGCGGCGATCCGGGCGCGGCTCGCCGGTCTCGCCGCGGCCGAGGGTGTGCGCCTCGTGGTTCCCCCGGGGGTGCTCTGCACCGACAACGGCGCGATGATCGCCTGGGCCGGCGCCGAGCGGTTGGCGCTCGGGATCGCCGATCCGCTCGACGTGCCGGCGCGGGCGCGCTGGCCGCTCGATTCCCGCTCGGCGCCGATGGTCGGCCGCGGCCGGCTCGGCGCCAAGGTTTGAGACCGCGCCCGTCCGCTCTCCGAGCGGCGCCGGTGGAGGATCCCGCGATGACCGACCGTCCCGACCTCGCCTCGATCGCCGTCTACGGCGCCGGCGCCTGGGGCTCGGCTCTGGCGCTGGTGGCCGCGCGCGCCGGCCATCCGGTGGTGCTGGCCGGCCGCGATCCGGCCGTCTTCGCCGCGATCCGCGACGAGCGGCGCACGCCGCGCCTGCCCGGGATCGACCTGCCGGTGAACCTCTCCGCCGCGCTCGGACCCGAGGCCGTGGCGGGCGCCGATGTCCTCCTGCTCGCCACGCCGGCACAGGTGACCCGTCCCGTCGTCCGCGAGTTGGCGCCGGTGCTCGGCGCGGATGCGGTGGTGGTGTCCTGCGCCAAGGGCATCGAGCAGGCGACCGGACGGCTGATCTCCGAAGTGATCGCGGAGGCCTGGGCCGGTCCGGTCGGGGTGCTGTCGGGGCCGGGCTTCTCCGACGACGTCGCCCGTGGCCTGCCGACGGCCGTCACCGTCGCCGCCGCCGATCTCGATCTCGCCGAGCGGCTCGCCCGCATCCTGGCCGGCCCCGGCTTCCGGCCCTACGCCGCCGGCGACGTCGTCGGCGTCCAGCTCGGCGGCGCGCTGAAGAACGTGCTGGCGATCGCCGCCGGCGTGGTCGCCGGGCGCCGGCTCGGGGCGAGCGCCGAGGCGGCGGTGATCACCCGCGGTTTCGTCGAGATGCGCCGGCTCGCCGCCGCCTGGGGCGCGCAGGCCGACACGCTGATGGGCCTCTCGGGCCTCGGCGACCTCGTTCTGACCTGCCGGTCGACCCAGTCGCGCAACTTCGCGCTCGGCGTCGCGCTCGGCGAGGGCGGCGATCCCCGCGGCTTCGGCCGGCTCGCCGAGGGGGCGGCGACCGCGGCGATCGCGGTGGCCCGGGCCGAGGCCTTCGGCGTCGACGTGCCGATCATGGCGGCCGTCGCCGCCGTCCTTTCCGGCGGCCTCGCCGTCGACGCCGCCGTCGACCGCCTGCTCGCCCGCCCGCTGAAGCGCGAGGACGTGCTGTGACATCTGTCTCGTAAAGTCCCGACTCGTCGGGACTTTACGAGGTTTCGGCCTTTCAGCCGGCGCCCGGTCGGGCGCTTCTGGCGCGCACGAACTCCGACCGGATGTCGGACTGTTCGAGCTCGGCCTCACGCCGGCGGGACGTCCTCGCGCGCCCCGTCGGCCTCCACGTCGGCCTCCGCATCCGGCTCTTCAGGCACCGCGGCGGCGGCCTCCGCGGGCGGCGCCGGCGGTGCCGCCGCGGCGGGCCGGCGCTCGCGCGTCGGGGCGACGGGCACGACGTCGACCTTGACCTCCAGGGTGTGCGCGGCCGAGGCGACGATGACGCCGTCGAGCGGCGAGACGTCGGCGTAGTCGCGGCCGAGCGCCAGCACCAGGTGGTCCTCGCCGGCCGGAATGCCGTTGGTGGGGTCGAGGCCGATCCAGCCGGTCTCGGGGCCGCACCAGAGTTCGACCCAGGCGTGGGTGGCGTCGGCGCCCTCGAGCCGCGGCCGGCCGGGCGGCGGCTCGGTGCGCAGGTAGCCCGAGACGTAGCGCGCCGGCAGGCCGAGCCCGCGCAGGCCCGCGATCATCACCTGGGCGAAGTCCTGGCAGACGCCGCGGCGGGCCATGAAGGCCTCGATCGGCGGCGTCGCCGCGTCGGTGGTGCCGGGGCGGTAGCGGAAGTCGGCCTTGATGCGGCGGGTGAGGTCGAGCCCGGCCTCGAGCACCGGGCGCTCCGCGGTGAAGGACAGCGCGGCATAGGCCGTCATGCGCTCGTCGACGACGATGGCGCGCGAAGGGAACAGCGCGTGGGCGGGGGAATCCGGGCCGGGATCGCCGGAGCCGGCGGCGCGCTCGCGCACGCTCTCCCAGGCCGGGGTCAGGCCGGCGAGCAGCGGTTCGGGCGGCGCCACCACCACCCGCGCCACCAGTTCGACCACCAGCGTGCGGTGCGGCACGTCGAGCGCGAAGGCGGTGACGCGGTTGCCGAAGAAGTCGTCGGTCTCGCTGCGCTCGGCGGGCTCGGGCTCGATCGAGAGGTCGGCGGCGAGCACGCGCTGGCCGGCCCGGTCCACCGGCGTCAGACGCGCGAGGTGGCGCGAGAACGGGATCGTGCTGCCGTAGGCGTAGGTGGTGAGCTGGCGGACGTCGTAGATCACGCGAAGTCCTCCGGCAGGTCAGCGTCCACCCCTTGCGTGAAGAAGCGCTGGCCGATCGCCTCGGACAGCGACAGCAGCTCGCCCGCGACCTCGTCGAGCCGCGACAGTGGCAGGTCCTCGACCGGCGTCGTCGCGAGCGAGCCGATCAGCCGGCGCGAGGCGCGCAGCAGCGGGCCGGGCCGGCCGTCGACGACCACGGCGGGCAGCGTCT
Organism: Oharaeibacter diazotrophicus; assembly: GCF_004362745.1. NCBI lineage: Bacteria > Pseudomonadati > Pseudomonadota > Alphaproteobacteria > Hyphomicrobiales > Pleomorphomonadaceae > Oharaeibacter > Oharaeibacter diazotrophicus. The sequence goes on from NZ_SNXY01000011.1 coordinate 21,930, forward strand.
CGAGGTGGTCGGCGATCCGCGCGACCTGGAAGGCGACCGAGCGTGGGTTGCCCTCGTCGAGGGCGAGCAGATCGACCACCGGCAGGCGCGCCGCGGTCATGACGTAGCGGCTGCGGTAGGTGATCTGGCTGTCGCCGAGCTCGAGCAGCAGGTCGAGCGCGCCCGGCGGGGCGTGCTCGTCGGCGAGGCGGCGGACCAGCCGCGCCATGGCGACGCCGCGCTCGATGCGGCGGCCGAGCTCGAGGAAGCGCCAGCCCATCGCCCGGTTCATGTTCTCCGAGGCGAGGCCGGCGAAGGCGGCGAGGTGGCGCAGCGCCGCGTTGGCGGCGTCGAGCGCGGCGGTGGGGGCGAGGCGGCGGCCGGACAACGCCTCGAAGTCGCGGGCGATCTGGCCGACGGTCTGGAAGGCGTCGGGGGCCATGCGGTCGCGGATCACGGCGGCGGCGTTGCGCGCCATCGCGGTCAGCGTCGGCAGGGCGCCGATCGCGCGCGGATCGGTCAGGACCTGGACGGCGAGCTGGGCCGGGGCCGGGCGCGCACCCTTGGCCGGCGGCAGCGCGCCGGCGACGACCAGCTTGTCGACCAGGATGCCGACGATGGGCTCGGCGCCGGCGCTCTGGTCGATGGCGCGGCCGAGCAGGGCGCGGACGAGGCGCAGCGTGCCCTCGCTGCGCTCGAGGTAGCGGGCGAGCCAGAACAGGTTGTCGGCGGCCCGGCTCGGCAACGTGCCGGTGGTGCGGCGCAGACGCACCTTGTCGGGCCGGGGCAAGAGCGAGGTCTCGGGCACCGGCGCATCGGAGAGCACCCAGACGTCGGAGACGCTGGCGCCCTCCTGCAGCGACACGAAGCGCGGATCGGACGAGCCGGAGATGCGGCAGAAGCCGCCGGGCATCACCACCCAGTCGTCCTCGCCGACGGCGGCGAGGAAGAGGCGCAGCACGAAGGGGCGCGGCTCCAGCCGGCCGTCCGACCACACCGGCGTCGTCGAGAGCTTGACCAGCTCCTGGCCGACGAGGTCCATGCCGCGGCGGGCGAGCACGGCGGCGAGGCGGGCGCGCTCGGCCGCGGCGAGCTCGGCGCCGACCACGGTGCGGGCGCCGCCGAGGGCCGCGAGCTTGGGCTCGAAGGCCGGGGCGAGGGCGAGGCGCTCGAGATTCTCGGCGACGAAGGCGCGCTCGCGCGGCTGGCCGCACCACCACGTCGCCATGTTCGGCAGTTCGAGGTCCTCGCCGAGGACGCGGCGGGCGAGGGCGGGCATGAAGCCCATCAGCGCCCGCGCCTCCATCATGCCGGAGCCGAGCGCGTTGGCGGCGACGACGCCGCCCTCGCGGATCGCCTGGACGAGGCCGGGCACGCCGAGCCGGGACGACGTGCGCAGCTCGAGCGGGTCGGCGAAGTCGCCGTCGAGGCGGCGCCAGATCACGTCGACCCGCTTCAGGCCGGAGACCGTGCGCACGTAGGTGGCCCCGTCGCGGACGGTCAGGTCGGCGCCCTCGGTGAGCAGGAAGCCGAGGTAGCGGGCGAGATAGGCGTGCTCGAAATAGGTCTCGTTGAGCGGGCCGGGCGTCAGGAGCGCCACCCGGGCCTCGGCGCGGACGTTGAGCTGGGCGAGCTCGTCCCGGAAGGCCTGGAAGAAGGAGGCGAGCCGTTCGACGTTGAGGGCGCGCGCCACCTCCGGCAGCGCCCGCGACAGCGCGAGGCGGTTCTCGAGCGCGTAGCCGGCGCCGGAGGGGGCCTGGGTGCGGTCGGACAGCACCCACCACGTGCCGTCGGGGCCGCGGCCGATGTCGACGGCGTAGATCCGGAGGTGGCGGCCGCCGACCGGGGCGACGCCGACCAGCGGACGCAGGAAGTCCGGGCTGCCGGCGACCACGGCGGCGGGCAGCACGCCCTCGCGCACCAGCCGGCCGGCGCCGTAGACGTCGCGCAGCACCGCCTCGGCGAGGCGGGCGCGCTGGACGACACCGCGCGACAGCCGCGCCCATTCGCCGGCGTCGACGATCAGCGGCATCGGCGCCAGCGGCCAGGGGCGTTCGGAGCCGGTGGGGTCGTCGTAGACGCGGTAGAACACCCCGCTCTCGCGCAGGTGCCGGTCGGCCGCCGTCAGGCTCTCGGCGAACTGCGCCGGCTCGAGCCGCGACAATTCGCCGAGGAAGCGCTGCCACGCCGGCCGGATCGAACCGTCCGGCCGCATCATCTCGTCGTGGACGCCGGCGAGCGGCCGGTAGCCCTGGAGCAGCGCCCCCGTCCAGCCGGGCGCTGCTCCAGGACTGCCGGCGCCCGCGCCGGGGCGCGGGGGCGACGGGGTCTGGCTCTGGGTCTGGACCATGGCGGCGGACCGGTGCTTCCTTCCGTGAGGCTCTATCGTAGCGCGCTCGCGAAGCCCCGGCACGTCGGGACTTCGCGCTGTTTCGGCCGTTCGGCCGGCGCCCGGGTCGGGCGCCGCCGCCGGGCGAGACTCCGGCCGAGCGGCGGAGCCTCGCGGGGGATCGTCAGATCCAGGCGGGGCGGCGCAGGTCGAGGGTGGCGGGGAATTCGCCCGGCCGCTCTTCCGGCGGCGGATAGGCCGGGCCGACGGTGTGGCCGTGGTCCTGGAAGCGCGCCAGCCGGCGCGCCTCGGCCTCGTAGGCGTTGACCGGGTAGGTGTCGTAGTTGCGCCCGCCCGGATGGGCGACGTGGTAGACGCAGCCGCCGAGCGCGCGCTTCGACCAGCCGTCGACGAGATCGAAGGTCAGCGGCGCGTGCGTCGGCAGCACCGGGTGGATGCCGCTCGCCGGGTGCCAAGCCTTGAAGCGGACGCCGCCGACGAAGCGGCCGCGCACGCCGGTGGAGAGCATCGGCACGCGCCGGCCGTTGCAGGCGACCACGTGGCGGGCGGGGTCGAAGCCCTCGACCTTGACCTGCAGGCGCTCGACCGAGCTGTCGACGTAGCGCACCGTGCCGCCGACGGAGCCCTCCTCGCCGGTGACGTGCCAGGGTTCCAGCGCCTGCCGCAGCTCGAGGCGCACCCCGGCGTGCTCGACGGTGCCGTAGTAGGGGAAGCGGAATTCGCGCTGGGCCTCGAACCAGATCGGGTCGACGTCGAAGCCGGCGCGGCGGAGGTCGGCGAGCACGTCGAGGAAGTCGGCCCAGACGAAATGCTCCAGCATGAAGCGGTCGTGGAGGTCGGTGCCCCAGCGGGTGAAGCCGCCGGACTGCGGCTCCTTCCAGAACCACGCGATCAGCGCGCGCAGGAGCAGCTGCTGGGCGAGCGACATCCGCGCGTCCGGCGGCATCTCGAAGGAGCGGAACTCGACGAGGCCGAGCCGGCCGGTCGGTCCGTCCGGCGAGAACAGCTTGTCGATGCAGATCTCGGAGCGGTGGGTGTTGCCGGAGACGTCGACCAGCAGGTTGCGGAACAGGCGGTCGGTCAGCCAGGGCAGCGGCGGCAGGCCCTCGCCCGGCGCGGGCACCTGGGCGAGCGCGATCTCGAGCTCGTAGAGCCCGTCGTGGCGGGCCTCGTCGACGCGCGGGGCCTGCGAGGTCGGGCCGATGAAGAGGCCGGAGAACAGGTAGGACAGCGACGGGTGGCGCTGCCAGTAGAGCACGAGGCTCTTCAGGAGGTCGGGCCGGCGCAGGAACGGGCTGTCCGACGGGGTCATGCCGCCCATGACGACGTGGTTGCCGCCGCCCGTGCCGGTGTGGCGGCCGTCGATCATGAACTTGTCGGTGCCGAGCCGCGACAGCCGGGCCTCGTGGTAGACGGCGGTGGTGATCTCCACCGCCTCGCGCCAGTTCGCGGCGGGATGGACGTTGACCTCGATCACGCCCGGGTCCGGGGCGACGCGGATCACGCCGATGCGCGGGTCGAACGGCGGCGCGTAACCCTCGATGTGGACGGGCAGCGACAGCTCCTCGGCGGTGTTCTCGACCGCGGCGAGCAGCTCGAGATAGTCCTCGATCGCCTCGACCGGCGGCATGAACACGCAGAGCCGGCCGTCGCGCGGCTCGACCGACAGCGCCGTGCGGACCGCGCCGCCGCCGGTGACCCACTGCTGCACGCGGGGATCGTCCGGCGTCACCTCGACCGAGCGAGCGTGGACGGTGTGGAACTCGTCCGGGTCCGGCAGCGGGGCGTGCTGCAGGAAGGTGTCGCGCTCCATCACGAAGGGATAGGCGGACGGCGCGATCCAGGGCAGGGCCGCGAGCGGCAGGCGGTATCCGACCGGCGAATCGCCGGGGATCAGGTAGAGCCGACCGCGGCGGAAGCTCCACTTCTCCGAGACCCAGCCGGTGCCGGCGCGGCTGTTCCAGCGCTGCACCGGCAGCACCCAGCCGGTCGGCGCGCCGAGGCCGCGGTCGAACACCCGGGCGATACGGCTGCGCTCCTCGGCGCTCTCGAGCTTGCTGTCGTCGGTGGTGACGTTCTCCGGCAGCCCCTGCTCCTTGAGGATCCAGTGGCCGGGATCCTCGTAGGCGGGGACGGCGAACTCGGCCGGGATGGTCAGCCGGCGGGCGACGCCGGCGACGAGGGCGCCGGCGGTGACGTGGTCGGCGGGGGTCCTGACGCCCTCGCGAGCGACGGAGTCGAGGTTGCGCCAGATCGGCTTGCCGTCCTTGCGCCAGTAGAGCGAGAAGGTCCAGCGCGGCAGGCTCTCGCCGGGATACCACTTGCCCTGGCCGTAGTGCAGGAAGCCGCCGGGGGCGAAGCGGGCGGCGAGACGGCGGATCAGGTCGTCGGCGAGGCCGCGCTTGGTCGGGCCGACCGCGGCGGTGTTCCACTCGGCGGCCTGATAGTCGTCGATCGAGACGAAGGTCGGCTCGCCGCCCATGGTCAGGCGGACGTCGCCGGCGGCGAGCTCGGCGTCGACCTTGTCGCCGAGGGCGACGAGGCGGTCCCAGGCCTCGTCGGAGAAGGGCAGCGTGACGCGCGGGCGCTCGTCGATACGCTCGACGCGCATCTCGAACTCGAATTCGGTCTTCGTCTCGGGATGGCCGGCGAAGGAGCCGGTGATCGGCGCAGCCGAGCGGTAGTGCGGCGTCGCCGCCAGCGGCACGTGGCCCTCGCCGCAGAGCAGGCCCGAGGTCGGGTCGAGGCCGATCCAGCCGGCGCCCGGCAGGTAGACCTCGCACCAGGCGTGCAGGTCGGTGAAGTCGACGTCGGTGCCCGACGGGCCGTCGAGGCTCTTCACGTCGGGGCGGAGCTGGATCAGGTAGCCGGAGACGAAGCGGGCGGCGAGGCCGAGGTGGCGCAGCAGCTGGACCAGCAGCCAACCCGAATCGCGGCAGGAGCCCGCCCGGCGCGACAGCGTCTCGTCCGGCGTCTGCACGCCGGGCTCCATGCGGATCTCGTAGGCGATGTCCTGTTGGAGCTGGCGGTTGAGGCCGACGACGAAGTCGACCGTGCCGGTCAGCGCCCGGTCGATGCCCTTCAGGTAGGCCTCGAACAGCGCGCCCTCGTGCTCGCGCTGGAGATAGGGCTCGAGCTCGATGCCGAGTTCGGGCGTGTAGGCGAAAGGGAACTCGCGGGCGTAGTCCTCGACGAAAAAGTCGAACGGATTGTAGACCGCGTGCTCGGCGAGGAGGTCGACCGACACCGCGAATTCGGTGGTCGGCTCCGGGAAGACGTAGCGGGCGAGCCAGTTGCCGTGGGGGTCCTGCTGCCAGTTGACGAAGTGGTTCGCCGGCTCGACCTTCAGCGCGTAGGCCGGCACCTTGGTGCGGCTGTGCGGCGCGGGCCGGAGCCGGATCACCTGCGGCGACAGCTGCACCGGCCGGTCGTAGCGGTAGCGGGTGACGTGGACGAGCTTCGTCAGGATCGCCATCGGGACTCCGTGCGGCGGGCGGCAAATGACTGCCGCATTTAAGGGCAGATCGGCCCGCCGGCAAAGCCCGAGGAACGGGCATCCCTGGCGAAGGATTGGGCAGGCGGTGGCGGCGCCCATGCGAAGGGCGCCGCGGGGGTCAGGCGAGAGGGTCGATCACGATCTCGTAGAGGCGCTGCACCGACGGGCGGGCGAGTTCCTCGTAGAGCGCGGCCTCCTCTGGCAGGCCGGTGGCGGCGCTGTCGACCGGGCGCGGGATGATCCAGCGGATCCGGCTCCAGCCGCGGCTCTGGCCCTCGATGCGCAGCGTCTCGACGAAGCGCCGGCCGATGCCGCGGTTGCGGTGCGCCGGCAGGACGTAGATGTCCTCGAGCTGGCCGGCGCGGAAGCCGGTGATCGTCTCGGGCAGGTCGAAGAAGACCGCGAAGCCGACGAGCTCTTCCTCCTCGAACGCGCCGATCACCTCGGCGGTGCGGTCGGTGGTGAGGAGTTCGGCATAATATTCGTCGGGCCGCCGCGGCGCGCCGCGCCTCATCGCCTGGGCGTAGGCCGCGATCAGCGGCGCGAGCTTGTGGGCGTCCTTCTGGCCGAGCGCCTTGACGGTGACGGTCATCCTGGTGTGTTCCCCCGGGAAACGACGGTTCCGTTCGGGATATGCACCAGCCGGGAGCCGAGGACAAGCGTACGGAGGGAGGATACGCCGCCCCTCCGTAGCGCTCCCGACCCGGGGCGGGCCGACCCCGCAGGGCCGGCCCGCCCCGGGCGCGGGGTCACTTCCAGTCGCGGATGTCGACGAAGCGGCCGGCGATCGCGGCGGCGCCGGCCATGGCCGGCGAGACGAGGTGCGTGCGGCCCTTGAAGCCCTGGCGGCCTTCGAAGTTGCGGTTCGAGGTCGAGGCGCAGCGCTCGCCCGGCTTCAGCTTGTCGGCGTTCATGGCGAGGCACATGGAGCAGCCCGGCTCGCGCCACTCGAAGCCCGCCTCGAGGAAGACCTTGTCGAGGCCTTCGGCCTCGGCCTGCATCTTCACGAGGCCGGAGCCCGGCACCACCATCGCCGACACGGTCGGGGCGATCTTGCGGTCCTTCACCACGGCGGCGGCGGCGCGCAGGTCCTCGATGCGGCCGTTGGTGCAGGAGCCGATGAACACCTTGTCGAGGGCGATGTCGGTGATCTTCGTGCCCGGCACGAGGCCCATGTACTCGAGCGCGCGCCACTTGGAGGTGCGCTTGGTCTCGTCGGCGATGTCGTCGGGGTTCGGCACCACGCCGGTCACCGAGACGACGTCCTCGGGCGAGGAGCCCCAAGAGACGATCGGCGGCAGGTTGGCGGCGTCGAGACGGACCTCGCGGTCGAAATGGGCGCCCTCGTCGGAGAACAGCGTCTTCCAGTAGGCGAGCGCGGCCTCGAGGGCCTCGCCCTTCGGCGCGCGCGGGCGGCCCTGGACGTAGGCGAAGGTCTTCTCGTCCGGCGCGATCAGGCCGGCGCGGGCGCCGCCCTCGATCGACATGTTGCAGACCGTCATGCGGCCTTCCATCGACAGCGAGCGGATCGCCTCGCCGGCGTATTCCATGACGTAGCCGGTGCCGCCGGCGGTGCCGATCTCGCCGATGATGGCGAGGATGATGTCTTTGGCGGTCACGCCTTCGGGCAGCTGCCCGTCGACGGTGATCCGCATGTTCTTCGCCTTCTTCTGGATCAGCGTCTGGGTGGCGAGCACGTGCTCGACCTCCGAGGTGCCGATGCCGTGGGCGAGCGCGCCGAAGGCGCCGTGGGTCGAGGTGTGGCTGTCACCGCAGACGATGGTCATGCCGGGCAGGGTGAAGCCCTGCTCGGGGCCGACCACGTGGACGATGCCTTGGCGGCGGTCGAGCTCGTTGAAATACTCGACGCCGAACTCGGCGGCGTTGATCGCCAGCTGGGCGACCTGCTCGCGGCTCTCGGGATCCTCGATGCCGAGGCTGCGGTCGGTCGTCGGCACGTTGTGGTCGACCACGGCCAGCGTCTTCGCCGGCTGGTGCACCTTGCGACCGGTGGCGCGCAGGCCCTCGAAGGCCTGCGGGCTGGTCACCTCGTGCACGAGGTGGCGGTCGATGTAGAGCAGGGCGGTGCCGTCGGGCTGGATGTCGACGAGGTGGTCGTCCCAGATCTTGTCGTAGAGGGTGCGCGGCTTGGTGGTCATGGCGGGATGCCCCGGTGTCTGTGGCCGCCCCGTCGCGGGGGTGCGGGCCGGATGGTCCGTGTGGTCCTCGAGCGAAGGCCGGCCTGTCCGCCGGCGGAGACGTCAGCCGACGAGTCGGCCGTCGGCGGTCAGCCGCGCGAAGAAGCGCCAGGGCAGCCGCGCGTGGTCGCTCACGGGGGAGAACTCCTCCGTGGTCGGCGTGCGCGGGCCTCGTGAGCGGATCGTCATGGCGCTCCATATACGGAAAGCCGGGGTTTCAGGCAATCTCGGCGTCGTGGTAGCATCGGGCTCGCCGCCCAACGGGGTTCCGCCATGAGCGATACGGCGTTCCAGCGCATGACGGTCGAGGAATTCCTCCACTGGGAGGACCGTCAGGAGCCGAAATACGAGCTCGTCGACGGCCGCCCCGTCATGATGACCGGCGGCACGGCCGCCCACGGCGACCTGCGCTTCAACATCTGCGCCCACTTCAAGCAGGGCCTGCGCGGGCGGCCCTGCCGTGCGCATCTCGACCTCAAGGTCGTCTGCGGCAACGCCAACGTCCGCTATCCCGACGTCCAGATCGACTGCGGCCCGACCCTGCCCAGGGACGTCCGGGCATCACGCCCGACCGTGGTCGTCGAGGTGGTGTCGCCGTCCTCGCGCGCCACCGACTACATGGCCAAGGTGCGCGACTACGGCACGGTGCCCTCGATCACCACCTACCTGATCGTCTCGCAGGAGGACCGCCAGGTCACCGTGCTCCGACGCGTCGGCGATCTCCTCGAACTCGAGGCCGTCCTCGAGGGTGCGGAGGACGTGGTGGACCTGCCCGAGGTCGGCCTGACGCTGCCGCTCGCCGTCGTCTACGACGCGAACATTCCGGCTCCCGGCGCACCCTGACACAGCAGAACGTCACGCCCGAAAAAGAAGCGCCCCAGTCCCGGGGGAGACTGGGGCGCGGCGTCGGTCAGGACGCGTCGCTGGGAGGGATCGCCAGCGGGCGGGGCCGCCGTCGGCAAGACGGGGGGCACTACCGAAGAAGGGCGGCGCCGCCATGACCGAGAGATGGGAAGGCCGCGGCGGGCCGCAAGAACGCGGGCGTTGACGATCGCGTGAGCGGAAAGTGAGGGGAGAGGCAGTCGGGCTTCGGCAGTCGGCAGTCGGGGCGGTGGAAGTCGCTCGCCCGGCGCCTTGCCGGCCGGCCGTGGACGCGCGACCTTCCGACTGCCGACTGCCGACTGCCGACTGCCGACTGCCGACTGCCGACTGCCCACTGCCTACCCGATCACCCGAGCAGCGCCGCGAATTCCTCGCGGATCGCCGCGCCCATCTCCTTCGTGGAGACCAGCGTGTCGCCGTCCTTGCCGATGTCGCGGGTGCGCAGACCCTTGCCGAGCACCGCGGCGATGGCGGCGTCGAGCTTGTCGGAGAGGTCGATCAGGCCGAAGGAGTAGCGCAGCGCCATGGCGAAGGACGCGATCATGGCGATCGGGTTGGCGATGCCCTTGCCGGCGATGTCGGGGGCCGAGCCGTGCACCGGCTCGTAGAGCGCCTTGCGCTTGCCGGTGGCGGCGTCGGGGGCGCCGAGCGAGGCCGACGGCAGCATGCCGAGCGAGCCGGTCAGCATGGCCGCGACGTCGGAGAGGATGTCGCCGAACAGGTTGTCGCAGACGATGACGTCGTACTGCTTGGGCCAGCGGACGAGCTGCATGGCGCAGTTGTCGGCGAGCACGTGCTCGAGCGCGACGTCGGCGTATTCCTCCTTGCCGATCTTCGTCACGACCTGGTTCCAGAGCACGCCGGACTTCATGACGTTGCGCTTCTCGGCCGAGGCGACCTTGCGGCCGCGGGCCCGGGCGAGGTCGAAGGCGACGCGGGCGATCCGCTCGATCTCCGAGGTGGTGTAGAGCTGGGTGTCGACGGCGCGCTTCTGGCCGTTCTCCAGCGTCACGATCTCCTTCGGCTCGCCGAAGTAGACGCCGCCGGTGAGCTCGCGGACGATCAGGATGTCGAGACCCTCGACCACCTCGCGCTTGAGGCTGGAGGCGTCGGCGAGCGCCGGGTAGCAGATCGCCGGACGCAGATTGGCGAACAGGCCGAGGTCCTTGCGCAGGCGCAGCAGGCCCGCCTCGGGGCGGACGTCGTAGGGCACGCCGTCCCACTTCGGGCCGCCGACGGCGCCGAACAGCACCGCGTCGGCGGAAAGCGCCTTCGCCATGTCGGCTTCGGAGATCGCCGCGCCGTGGGCGTCGTAGGCCGAGCCGCCGACGAGGCCCTCGTCGGTGGCGAAGTCGGTCAGGCCGCGGCCGTTGAGGAGGGCGATGATCTCCTTCACTTCCGCCATGATCTCGGGACCGATGCCGTCGCCGGGCAGGAGGAGGAGCGTGTTCGTGGCCATGGGATCCTCGGGGCAGGTGGGGAGGCGGCCGCGCGGGACCGCCCGCGGCCTCCTCGAAGGGAGCGACACCGCAGTACAGACCGCAAGGCCGGCTTTCAAGCCGCGGATCGCCCGTTCCGCGCGCTCAGTCGCAGACGAAGGACCCGCCGTCGCGCACCACGCCGAAGCGGCGGGTGGTCGGATCGAGCATGTGGAGCTCGCCCTCGGAGACGTCGAACCAGGCGCCGTGCAGGCGCAGCGAGCCCTTGGCGACGCGCTGGGCGACGCAGGGGAAGGTCGTCAGGTTGTGGATCGACAGCCGGACGCCCTCGTGCTCGAGGGCGCGCTGCTTGTGCTCGTGCGGCACGGCGCCATCGCCGCGGACCTTGGCGGCGATCGGGTCGATCTGCGCCATCCAGCGGCCGATGAAGTCGCCGGGGGTCAGCGGCTCGCCCTCTTCGGCGAGGGCGGCCGCGATGCCGCCGCAGCGGCCGTGGCCCATCACCACGATGTGCTTGACCTTGAGGGCGACGACCGCGAATTCGAGCGCGGCCGAGGTGCCGTGCAGCTCGCCGTCGGGCGTGTAGGGCGGCACGAGGTTGGCGACGTTGCGGACGACGAAGATCTCGCCCGGGCCGGCGTCGAAGATCACCTCCGGCGCGACCCGGCTGTCGCAGCAGCCGATGATCATGATCTGCGGCTTCTGCCCGGCCTCGGCGAGGCGGCGGTAGCGCTCCTCCTCGGTCGGGTAGCGGCCGGAGCGGAAGGCGCGGTAGCCCTCGACGAGGCGCTCGGGAAAGGCGTCCGGCAGCGGCGGGCGCGGATCGGCGGAAACGGAGGCGTCGGTCATCGGCGATCCCCATGTGTCCGGGTACATCAGCCGACGAATTAGGCCGTGTTGCACCGCAAAACAAGCGGCGGAGCGCCGCAAGGACCAAGGTCGTAGCGGCCGGGCGGGCCCGGCGTCAGGTCCAGATGGCGATCGGCAGTCCGGCGCCGTCGCGCTCGGGCGGGGCGGGATGCGACACCGCGTCGCCCGCGAGGACGCGTTCGGCGACGAGGGCGCACACGGCGGCGTCGAGGAGGTCGTCCGGCCCGGCCCCGCGCGGCGGCGGCGCGGCGAGGAAGTCCCAGGCGTAGCCGCGGCCGGCGAGGAAGCGGCGCCGCTCGTCGAGACCGTCGGGGTTCGGCCGGCTCTTCACCTTCTTCGGCAGCGTCACCGGCGCGCCGGCGAGCACCGCGAAGGCGACCTCCGGGTGGCTCTCGCGGACGCGCTCGACGAGGTCCGGGCGGGCGCGCAGCAGCCCGTCGAGCTCGCGCATCTTCGGGAAGAGATGGAAGCACTGCTTGGAGACCCGCCGCGGCGGGTCGGATCGGGCGAGCGCGGCGGCGCAGGCGGCCGGGTAATCCTCGGCGTAGACGGCCGCCCGGGCCGGCACCGAGAACACGCTCGACTGCCGCATTCCGAGCTTCGGCCGCACGAGGCGCTCCGGCGCCCGGCCGCCGGGGCCGACGACGTCGGGCAGGCCGATCGGCATGTCGACCGCGATCATCGCCGGGTCGTCGGTCGCGATCAGGTCGGCGAGGCGGGCGACGACGCGGACCGTCGCGGTGCCATCGGCGAGGTCGCGAAGCACGGCGATCCAGCCGGCCGGGCAGCCGTCGACGCCGGCGACGACGGTCACGGCGTCCCGGCGGGGCGGCGTGGCGCGGCCCAGCGGCGGACGTCGACCATGGCGGTCGGGCGCTGGATCGCGGCCTGCTCCTCGGCGAGGAGGAGTTCGTCGGCGTCGGCCTTCACGGTGCGGGCGACCATCTCGAAGGTGGTCGCGGCGGCGCCGGCGAGCGCGGCCTCCATGCCGGCACCCGACAGCAGGCGCGACACCAGCGTGGCGGCGAACAGGTCGCCGGTGCCGGCGTGGGCACCGGGCACGCGCTGGTTCTCGGCGACCAGCACGTCGTCGGCGGTGACCGCGACGGTGGCGATCTTGCCGCGCATCATCGCCGGCACCGAGGTCACCACCACGGTGCCCGTGGACAGGGCGCGCGCGGCCTCGACCACGTCGGCCATGGTCTCGACCTTGCGGCCGGTGAGCAGGGCGAGCTCGAAGTAGTTCGGCGTCGTCAGGTCGGAGAGCGGCATCAGCACGTCGCGGTTGGCGAGGACCACGTCGGCCGGCACGTAGGTGGCGCCGTCGTCGCCCGAGACCGGGTCGATCACCGCCAGCGCGGCGGGGTTGGCGGCCTTGACGGCGCGGATCAGCCGCGCCAGCGGCTCGGCCTGGTCGGCGGCGCCGAGGTAGCCGGTCATCACCGCGCCGATCCGCCCGAGCCAGGGGGCGCGGCAGAGGTCGTCGCAGAGGGCGGCGAAGTCGGCGGCGGCGGGCACCAGACGGTGGGCGCGGCCGTGGCCGGGATGCCAGGGCAGCACGACGGTCGGCAGCGTCCAGGTCCGGTGGCCGAGGCGCTCCAGCGCGAAGCCGGCGCGCGAGCCGACCGAGCCGCGCACCACGTGGGAAGAGACGACCAGCACCTCGGGAAGGGACATCGGTGACCTGCGGCCTCGCGTTCCGGGCGCGGGAGGGGGTAGGCTCGCCCGTCGATTCCCGCGGTTCGCCACCGCTACCACAGCCCGTGTCCGCTTTCGATGACCCGTCGTGCCGCGCCCTCCGCCTCCGACCTGTTCGGCTCGCCGCCGGCCGAGGGTCCGCGCGCCGGCGGCGTCGTGCAGGTGCTGACGCCGGTGGCGCTCGACGACAGCTGGACCTACCGCCTGCCCGACGACGGCGTGGTGGTGCCGGGGTCGATCGTCCAGGTGCCGCTCGGCCCGCGCAAGGTGGTCGGCGTCGTCACCGCGGAGACGCCGACGCTCGCCGCCTCGTCGAACCGGCTGCGCGCGATCGAAAAGGTTTTCGACGTCCCCCCGCTCTCGGCCGACCTCGTGGCCTTCGCCGACTGGGTGGCCCGCTACACCCTGACGCCGCGCGGCATGGTGGTGCGCATGCTGCTCCGTGCCCCCGAGGCGCTCGACCCCGAGCCGCCGGTGCGCGCCGTCGTGCGCGCCGGCGAGCCGCCGGAGCGCCTGACCGACGCGCGGCGCCGCGTGCTCGCCCTCACCGCCGAGAACGAGGGCATGGCGTGGACGCGCTCCGGCCTCGCCCACGCCGCCGGCGTGTCGCCGGGCGTCGTCGACGGTCTGATCGCCGCCGGCACGCTCGCCGAGGTCGAGGTGCCCGCCGGCCCGCCGTTCCGCCGCGCCGAACCGGACTTCGATCCGCGCGATCTCACCGGCGAGCAGCGCCGCGCCGCCGACGAACTCGTCGGCCGCGTCGGCGCCGGGGCGAGCGTGACGCTCCTCGACGGCGTCACCGGCTCGGGCAAGACCGAGGTCTACCTGGAGGCGGTCGCCGAGGCGCTGCGCCAGGGCCGGCAGGCGCTGGTGCTGGTGCCGGAGATCGCGCTCACCAAGGCCTTCCTCGACCGCTTCGCCGCCCGCTTCGGCGCCCTGCCGGCGGAATGGCACTCCGACGTCGGACCGAAGACGCGGGCGCGGGTGTGGCGCGGCGTCGCGGAGGGCGGCGTCGGCGTCGTGGTCGGCGCGCGCTCGGCGCTGTTCCTGCCGTTCCGCGACCTCGGGCTGATCGTCGTCGACGAGGAGCACGATCCCGCCTACAAGCAGGAGGAGTGGGCGACCTACCACGCCCGCGACATGGCGGTGGTGCGCGGGCGGATCGAGCGGATCCCGGTGGTGCTCGCCTCGGCGACGCCCTCGATCGAGAGCCGTGTCAACGCCGACCGCGGCCGCTACCGGCACGTGGTGCTCTCCGAGCGCGCCACGGGCGCGGCGATGCCGACGCTGATGGCGATCGACATGCGCCGGGCCGGCCCGCCGCGCGGCCGTTTCCTGGCGCCGGGGCTCGTCTCGGCGATCGCCGAGACGACCGCGCGCGGCGAGCAGGCGCTCCTGTTCCTGAACCGGCGCGGCTACGCGCCGCTGACGCTGTGCCGGGCCTGCGGCCACCGCTTCCAGTGCCCGAACTGCTCGTCCTGGCTGGTCGACCACCGCTTCCGCGGCCGGCTCGCCTGCCACCACTGCGGCCATACCGAACCGCGGCCCGAGGCGTGCCCGTCCTGCGGCACCCTAGACGCGCTGGTGCCCTGCGGCCCCGGCGTCGAGCGCATCGCCGAGGAACTGGCGACGCTGCTGCCGGAGCGGCGCACCGTGGTGCTGTCGTCGGACGTGCTCGGCTCCGTCCAGCGCATGCGGGCCGAGTTCGACGCGGTGGCGCGCGGCGAGTGCGACATCGTGGTCGGCACCCAGCTGGTCGCCAAGGGCCACACCTTCCCCAAGCTAACCCTGGTCGGCGTGGTCGACGCCGACCTCGGCCTCGGCTCGGGCGATCCGCGGGCGGCCGAGCGCACCTTCCAGCTGCTCGCCCAGGTGACCGGCCGTGCCGGTCGGCTGTGCGGGCGCGGCATCGGCGTCATGCAGACCTACGCGCCGGAGAGCCCGGTGATCGCCGCGCTGGTCTCCGGCGATCCCGAGCGCTTCTACGCGGTCGAAATCGCCGAGCGCGAACGCGGGCGGATGCCGCCGTTCGGCCGGCTCGCGGCGGTGATCGTGTCGGCGCCGCAGCGCGAGCGCGCCGAGGACCACGCCCGCGCGCTCGCCCGTGCCGCGCCGGCCGGCGGGCCGGTCGAAGTACTGGGGCCGGCGGAGGCGCCGCTCGCCCTGATCCGCGGCCGGCACCGGCTCCGCCTCCTCGCCGCCGCCCCGCGCGACCACGACCTCTCGGCCTGGCTCAGGGCCTGGCTCGCCGCCGCCGGCAAGCCGCCGGCCGGGGTCGAGGTCCAGGTCGACGTCGATCCGCAGAGCTTCCTCTGACGCCATGCGCGGGCCGGGCAGCTGTGGCGGTGGCCAACGGGAGAACTAAGACGAAAGACTCCGCTCGCGGATCCGCCGCCTAAAACGATCAAGTCCGCCGGGGCGGCGGCGAATCGCCCCGACCGCCCCGGAACCGGCCTTTGCGACGGACGAAAGACGCGGAATTCCGCGGTTTTTCGAATCGGCCGGTCCGGTTGCGCGGGCCGAAGCCATATGATAGACGGGGCCGGATTTTCCGACGGGTCGACATGCGCGGCCCCCGTCGATCCAGCGAAAACGGCAGGGGTTCCAAGGCTTTCCACAGGAAGGGCCAGGGTCCCGGCGTGACAGAGGGGGAGCCCCGGGTGAGCGAAACGGCAACGGTCGTCTCCGGCGTCGCGGAACGCTACGCCAACGCGCTGTTCGAGCTCGGCGTCGAAACCGGCCAGCTCGACGGCATCGCCGCCGACATCGACCGCTTCGACGCCCTGCTCGCCGAGAGCGCGGACCTCGTCCGCCTGATCCGCTCGCCGGTGTTCACGCCGGACGACCAGCTCAGGGCCGTCTCCGAGGTGATGTTCCGCGCCGGCATCGGCGGGCTCGCCGCCAATTTCGTCAAGCTCGCGGCGCGCAACCGCCGGCTCTTCGCGGTGCCGGAGATGTTCCGCGCCTACCGCAAGCTGCTCGCGCACCACCGTGGCGAGACCACCGCCGACGTCGTCTCGGCCGAGACGCTGTCGGCCGCCCAGGTAGGGGACCTGAAGGCGGCGCTGACGTCGGTGACCGGCCGCGACATCCGCGTCAACGCCGCGGTCGACCCCTCGCTGATCGGCGGGCTGGTGGTCAAGCTCGGCTCCCGCATGATCGACACGTCGCTCAAGACGAAGCTCAACGCGCTCAAGATAGCCCTGAAAGAGGTCGGCTGATGGACATCCGCGCCGCGGAAATTTCCGCAATCCTCAAGGAGCAGATCAAGAACTTCGGCCAGGAGGCCGAGGTCTCCGAAGTCGGCCAGGTTCTCTCCGTCGGTGACGGCATCGCCCGCGTCCACGGTCTCGACAACGTCCAGGCGGGCGAGATGGTCGAGTTCCCGGGCGGCATCCGCGGCATGGCGCTGAACCTCGAGTCCGACAACGTCGGCGTCGTGATCTTCGGCTCCGACCGCGACATCAAGGAAGGCGACGTCGTCAAGCGCACGGGCTCGATCGTGGACGTGCCGGTCGGCAAGGGTCTGCTCGGCCGCGTCGTCGACGCGCTCGGCAACCCGATCGACGGCAAGGGCCCGATCGAGTACACCGAGCGTCGTCGCGTCGACGTCAAGGCGCCGGGCATCATCCCGCGCAAGTCGGTGCACGAGCCGATGTCGACCGGCCTCAAGGCCATCGACGCGATGATCCCCGTCGGCCGCGGCCAGCGCGAGCTCGTCATCGGCGACCGCCAGACCGGCAAGACCGCGATCATCCTCGACACGTTCCTCAATCAGAAGCCGCTGAACGAGGGCACCGACGAGAAGATCAAGCTCTACTGCGTCTACGTCGCGATCGGCCAGAAGCGCTCGACCGTCGCGCAGTTCGTCAAGAAGCTCGAGGACGCCGGCGCGCTGCCGTACTCGATCGTCATCGCCGCCACCGCCTCGGACGCGGCGCCGATGCAGTTCCTGGCGCCGTTCACCGGCTGCGCCATGGGCGAGTACTTCCGCGACAACGGCATGCACGCCCTGATCGCCTACGACGACCTCTCCAAGCAGGCCGTCGCCTACCGTCAGATGTCGCTGCTGCTGCGCCGTCCGCCGGGCCGCGAGGCCTACCCGGGCGACGTGTTCTACCTGCACTCCCGTCTCCTGGAGCGCGCGGCCAAGCTGAACGACGCCAACGGCGCCGGCTCGCTGACCGCCCTGCCGGTGATCGAGACGCAGGCCAACGACGTCTCGGCCTACATCCCGACCAACGTGATCTCGATCACCGACGGCCAGATCTTCCTCGAGACCAACCTGTTCTACCAGGGCATCCGCCCGGCGGTGAACGTCGGTCTCTCGGTGTCGCGCGTCGGCTCGGCCGCCCAGATCAAGGCGATGAAGCAGGTCGCCGGCACGATCAAGGGCGAGCTCGCGCAGTATCGCGAGATGGCCGCCTTCGCGCAGTTCGGTTCGGACCTCGACGCCGCCACGCAGAAGCTGCTCAACCGCGGCGCCCGCCTCGTCGAGCTGCTGAAGCAGCCGCAGTTCTCGCCCCTGAAGACCCAGGAGCAGGTCGCGGTGATCTTCGCCGGCGTGAACGGCTACCTGGATCCGCTGCCGGTCGGCAAGGTGCGTGCCTTCGAGGCGGGGCTGCTGCGCTTCCTGCGCGAGAAGCACGCCGACATCCTCGACGGCATCTGGGCCGAGAAGGCGCTGACCGACGGCCTGCGCGCCAAGCTGAAGGACGCGATCGCGGCCTTCGCCAAGTCCTTCGCCTGAGTTCGGCGGTAGCCGGCGCCGGCGGCCCAGTGCCGCCGGCGTCGCCCGCGGTGCGCCGGCCCATCCGGCGCGCCGTCTTCGTCACGAACCTTGCGATCCTCCCGGTCGAACGGCCGGGACCCCAGTGAGCGAGCCGCCATGCCGAGCTTGAAGGACCTCAAGAACCGCATCGCCTCGGTGAAGGCGACGCAGAAGATCACCAAGGCGATGCAGATGGTCGCCGCGGCGAAGCTGCGCCGTGCCCAGGAGGCCGCCGAGGCCGCGCGTCCCTACGCGACCCGGCTCGCCCAGGTGCTCGGCAACCTCGCCGCCGGCTTCGCCGGCCGCGACGACGCGCCGCTGCTGATGACCGGTACTGGCCGCGACAAGGTCCACCTGCTCGTCGTCTGCACGGCCGAGCGCGGCCTGTGCGGCGGCTTCAACGCCCAGATCGTCCGCCTCGCCCGCGAGCACGCCAACCGTCTCCTCGCCGAGGGCAAGGAGGTCAAGATCCTGACCGTGGGCAAGAAGGGCGCCGACGCGCTCCGCCGCGACTACGGCGCCCGGATCATCGACCGCGTCGAGCTGCGCAGCGTCAAGACGATCGGCTTCGTCAACGCGGCGGTGATCCAGGCGAAGATCATGGCGCTGTTCGAGGCGGGCGAGTTCGACGTCTGCACGCTGTTCTACTCGCGCTTCCGCTCGGTGATCGCGCAGATCCCGACCGCCCGTCAGATCCTGCCGGTGGTGGTCGAGGGCGGTGCTGCCGCGGCGTCGGACGCCGTCTACGAATACGAGCCTGACGAGGCCGCGATCCTCGAGGATCTGCTGCCGCGGGCGATCACCATGGAGATCTACACGGCGCTCCTCGAGAACGCCGCGTCGGAGCAGGGCGCGCGCATGTCCGCGATGGACAACGCGACGCGGAACGCCGGCGACATGATCAACAGGCTGTCGCTGCAGTACAACCGCTCGCGGCAGGCGATGATCACCAAGGAACTCATCGAGATCATTTCGGGCGCCGAGGCGCTCTGACCGACACACGGGTAGGCAAGGACGAGAACGATGGCTGACAACAAGGTCGGACGCATCACCCAGGTCATCGGCGCCGTCGTCGACGTCAAGTTCGACGATCACCTGCCGGCGATCCTGAACGCCCTCGAGACCACCAACGGCGGCACCCGCCTGGTGCTCGAGGTCGCCCAGCACCTCGGCGAGAACACGGTCCGCACCATCGCCATGGACACCTCCGAGGGCCTCGTCCGCGGCCAGCAGGTGGTCGACAGCGGCGCCCCGATCTCCGTGCCCGTGGGCGACGCCTGCCTCGGCCGCATCATCAACGTGATCGGCGAGCCGGTCGACGAGGCCGGTCCGGTCGTCGGCGAGACCACCCGCGCGATCCACCAGCAGGCGCCGTCCTACGTCGAGCAGTCGACCGAGGCCGAGATCCTGGTCACCGGCATCAAGGTCGTCGACCTCCTGGCGCCTTACGCCAAGGGCGGCAAGATCGGCCTGTTCGGCGGCGCCGGCGTCGGCAAGACCGTGCTGATCATGGAGCTCATCAACAACATCGCCAAGGCGCACGGCGGCTATTCCGTGTTCGCCGGCGTCGGTGAGCGGACCCGAGAGGGCAACGACCTCTACCACGAGATGATCGAGTCCGGCGTGAACCGGAACCCGAAGGAGCACGGCTCCACCGACGGTTCCAAGTGCGCCCTCGTCTACGGCCAGATGAACGAGCCGCCGGGGGCCCGCGCCCGCGTCGCGCTGACCGGCCTCACCGTCGCCGAGCACTTCCGCGACAAGGGCCAGGACGTGCTGTTCTTCGTCGACAACATCTTCCGCTTCACCCAGGCGGGTTCGGAAGTGTCGGCGCTGCTCGGCCGCATCCCGTCGGCGGTGGGCTACCAGCCGACGCTGGCGACCGACATGGGCGCCCTGCAGGAGCGCATCACCACCACCACCAAGGGCTCGATCACCTCGGTGCAGGCGATCTACGTGCCGGCCGACGACCTGACCGACCCGGCGCCGGCCGCCTCGTTCGCCCACCTCGACGCCACCACCGTGCTGTCGCGCTCGATCGCCGAGAAGGGCATCTACCCGGCGGTGGACCCGCTCGACTCGACCTCGCGCATGCTCGACGCCGCCATCATCGGCGAGGAGCACTACGCCGTCGCGCGCCGGGTCCAGGAAGTGCTGCAGCGCTACAAGGCGCTCCAGGACATCATCGCGATCCTCGGCATGGACGAGCTCTCGGAAGAGGATCGTCTGGCCGTGGCCCGCGCCCGCAAGATCGAGCGCTTCCTGTCGCAGCCCTTCTTCGTGGCCGAGGTCTTCACCGGTTCGCCGGGCAAGCTCGTCGCCCTCGAGGACACGATCAAGGGCTTCAAGGGTCTGGTCGAGGGCAAGTACGACCACCTCCCGGAGGCCGCCTTCTACATGGTCGGCACCATCGAAGAGGCGATCGAGAAGGCCCAGAAGCTCGCCGCCGCGGCCTGATCCGCGCGCCGGTTCCCGGGCGCGTCCCGCGCGCCCGGGTGCTTCCGAGACCCGACGGGGCGGCAGGCGTCCGCCCGGTCCCATTCGATCGAACGGCCGCGCCGCACGGCGCCGCCCCGGAGCCCCCGAGATGGCAACCTTCAAGTTCGAACTGGTCAGCCCCGAGCGTCTGGTGCTCTCCACGGAAGCCGATCAGGTCGACCTGCCCGGCAGCGAGGGCGACTTCGGCGTCGGCGCCGGCCACGCGCCCTTCCTGTCGACCCTGCGCCCCGGTGTCGTCACCGTGACCGCCGGCGGCGCGCGCACGAAGATCTTCGTGCGTGGCGGCTTCGCCGACGTCAACGTCTCCGGCCTCACCGTGCTCGCCGAGAAGGCGGTGCCGGTGGCCGAGCTGAAGCCCGACGAGATCGCCGGCGAGATCCGCGACGCCGAAGAGGACGTCGCGGACGCCAAGACCGCCGACGCCCGTCACGCCGCCGAGACCAAGCTGGCGCAGCTGCGCGAGGTCGCCGCCGCGCTCACCTGAGCCGGCCGGCCCGATCCCGTTCTTGCGAGGGCCCCGGACGGCGACGTCCGGGGCCCTCGCCGTTTCGGCCTGCCGGCGCGGGGCGCTCGCGGCGCTTCGCGCGCCGGTCGCGCAAGGGAGGGATCGGAATCCTCGCGGCGAAGTTACACGTCGGGCAGCATGCGGGCTTTACAAGTCGCCCGCGGCAGACCGTAATGTCACTTACGCCGATGCCGCACGGATGGGCACGGCGAGGGAACAGGCAGGAGCCGGATCCAGGCAACTCCCCTCGGAACGGAGGTGCGCGATGCGTCGGGCCAGAGCGATCGTCGGCGGCTACGGATCCGCACGCGCCAGCAGGGCGTCCGCGGTGGCTTCCTCCTGGGCATGTGCCCTCCTCGCGGGTGCCTCTGGCTTCTTCGCGATGGCGGGCGGTGTCGGCGCCCACGGTGTCCTGGCGTCCGGTGTCGCGGCGACCGCGGTGCTGTTCGGCGGCCTCGCCGTCCACGCCACCCTGCCGGCGCCCGCCCTGCGCGCCCGCCCGACGCGGTTGCGTCCGCCGCCTGTGTCGGCCGCGTCGCAGCCGCGGGCGTCGATGGAGCACGACCCGGTTCCGGAATCCTGGCCGCCCGAACCCGATCGGCCGCTGTCGGCCGACGCCGCCGGCGCGCTCGCCGATCTCGAGCGCGAATGCGGCGAACTCGCCCGGGTCGCCCGCAGCCGCCGCCGTCCGGCGGCCGTGACGGTGGCGGCTTGAACGAAGACGTCGCCGCTCCCGGGATCGGTCAGCCGAACCCCATCTCCCGCGCCCAGGCCAGCACGCGCGCGTAGGTCGCACGGCGGTGCAGCGCGCCGCAGTCGACCAGATCGGCGAGCGGTCGCCAGCCCCATTCGGCGAACTCGGCGGGTTCGTGGGTATGGTCGGCGCTCAGCGTGATCTCGTCGTCCCCGCCTGTGAAGCGGAAGGCGGCCCAGCGCTGGCGCTGGCCGCGGAAGGGGTGCAGCTTGTGGCCCGGCGCACCGCGGACCGGGAAGTCGTAGGCCCACCAGTCCGGGGTTACCGCCAGGAGGTCGGCCGAGCGGACGCCGGTCTCCTCCCAGAGTTCGCGCCGCGCCGCGGCTTCGACGTCCTCGCCGGGATCGATGCCGCCCTGGGGCAGGCCCCAATCGGCGCCGACGTCGAAGATCTCCGGATCGGGCCAGCCGTGCGGATTGGGGAAGACGCGCCCCGCGAAGACGAGGCCCCGGCTGTCGAACAGGCAGATCCCGACGTTGGGCCGGTAGGGCAGGGCCGGGTCGAGCGCCTCGCGCTCGCCGGGCGCGGGCGGAACGGACGAGACCGGCGCACGGCCGCTCACGGCGTCGCCGCCAGATGGGCGAAGGCGGCGCAGACCTTCTCGTAGACCGGCCGCTTGAACGGTACGATCAGGCCGGCGAGGCGGTCGAGCCGCTCCCAGCGCCACGCGTCGAACTCGGGCGGATGGGCGCCGCCGAGCGGGCGCTCGATGTCGATCTCGGCGTCGTCGCCGGTGAAGCGCATCGCGAACCACTTCTGGGTCTGGCCGCGCCACTTGCGCCTGAAGCGGCCCGAGGCGAGGTCGTCCGGCACGTCGTAGGAATACCAGTCCGGCGCTTCGGCGATCAGCGCCGCGGAGGTGACGTTGGTCTCCTCGGCGAGCTCGCGGCGGGCCGCCGTCAGCGGATCCTCGCCGTCGTCGAGACCGCCCTGCGGCATCTGCCAAGCATCGTCGCCGTCGCCGGCACGGTCGCGGCGGTTGCCGACGAAGACGAGGCCGGCGGCGTTGAAGAGCATGACGCCGACACAGGGGCGGTAGGGCAGGTCGTCGCGGTCGTGGGACATCGGGCGGGCGGATTCCTGGGTGGCAAGGGCGTCAGCGGGCGCGCTGCGTGGCGGAGATCGGCACCAACGTGATGCCGCGCGCCTCGAGGGCGGCGGCCCAGGCGGCGATGCGGCGCACCGAGATCGGCAGCGCGCTGGCGGTGCCGACGGCGATGCCGCGGCTGCGGGCGATCTGCTCCAGCTGCGCGAGCCGGCTGTCGATCTCCTGTTCGGTGGCGACCGCGTCGATCAGCACGTCGCCGCGGGCGTAGGGCGCCTGTCGGGTCTTGGCACCGTCGCCGACCAGCGAGCGCGACGAGGTGCCCTCGTCCACGAACAGCAGCCCGCGCCCCGCGACGTCGGCGAGCACCGGGTCGAGCGCCTGACCGTCGGCGGTGAAGCGCGCGCCCATGTAGGTCATCACGCCGACATAGGCCTCGACACGGGTCATCAGCCAGTGCAACCGGTCGATGTTCTTGTCGGCGTCGAGGCTGGTCAGCAGCGTGTGCGGGCCGGGGTCGTTGTCGGGGTAGTCGAAGGGCTCCAACGGCACCTGCAGCAGCAGTTCGTGGCCGTCCTGGCGGGCCTTGGTCACCCAGCGCCCGAGGTCGGACCCGTAGGGCGCGAAGGCGAGCGTGACGTCGGGCGGCAGCTGGCGCAGCGCCTCCTGGGTGCCGGTCTGGCTGAGGCCGATGCCGCCGACGATCACGGCGATCTTCGGGGCGCTCGCCACCATGCCCGGCGTCGGGCGGGCGTAGACGTCGAGCGGGCGGCGGCCGTCCTCGGCGATGCGCGGCAGTCGGCCGTAGGGGCCGTCGACCAGCAGACCGGGATCGGCGCCGACCGGCATCTTCTTCGTCTCGGCGGCGGGATCGGCGGCCTGTTCCGGAGTGCCGACGGCGGCGATCGCGTCGGCGTCGCCGGCGCCGTCGTCGGCCTTGGGCGGCGGCAGCAGCGCGCCGGTGCCGGACTTGACGCCCACCGTCGCGATCTCGCCGCGGTCGACCGTCTCCTGCGTGGTGGCGATCCTGGACCGCGCCACCGGTTCGCCGCCGAGCGGGTCGTCGACCATCACGAGCCAGAGGGTCAGGAGCGCCGCGACGGTGACGGCGCCGAGGCCGAGCAGGAAGCCGACCGGGATCTTCCGGCGCTCTTCTCCGGGCGGCTTGAAGCCGAGCGGCGTCGTCAGATCGCTCATCGATCGGTTCCGGCAGGCGGGATCGCCTGATTCGCGCCGGCGATTCTACGCCCTCGGCGGGCACGGCGGAAACGCGAACGGCCGGACCCGCGAGGGTCCGGCCGTCCGGGGCGTCGGCGTTCGCGGCCCGGTCAGTTGGGAACCGGGGCGGCGTCCTGCTTGGGCGGGAAGGCGGCGTTGGCCTGGAGGCCGCGCAAGAGGTCGAGCGCGTAGTTGAGCTGCTTGTCGTCCTTCGGATCCGGCGGCACGTAGGCCTGCGAACCGGACTCCTCCTTGTCGATGCCGCTGTTGACGAGGTGGCCCTTCAGGCTCGCCTCGCCCTTGGTCTCGACCTGGTCCGGCTGCAGCTCCGGCGGCAGGTCCTGCTTGACCTCGATGTCCGGGGTGATGCCCTTGGCCTGGATCGAGGTGCCGGACGGGGTGTAGTAGCGCGCCGTCGTCAGGCGGATCGCCCCGTTCGAGCCGAGCGGGATGATGGTCTGGACCGAGCCCTTGCCGAAGGACCGGGTGCCGACGATGGTGGCCCGGCGGTGGTCCTGCAGGGCGCCCGAGACGATCTCCGAGGCCGAGGCCGAGCCGCCGTTGATCAGCACGATCACCGGCTTGTGGTCGGAGAGGTCGCCGTCCTTGGCGGAGTAGCGCCGGGTCTCGCTCTCGTGGCGGCCGCGGGTCGAGACGATCTCGCCCTTGTCGAGGAAGGCGTCGGACACCGAGATCGCCTGATCGAGCAGGCCGCCCGGGTTGTTGCGCAGGTCGACGACGAAGCCCTTGAGCTTGTCGGCCGGCACGTCCTTCTCGATCTTGGCGATCGCGTTCTTCAGACCCTCGAAGGTCTGCTCGGTGAACTGGGTGATTCGGATGTAGCCGACGTCGCCCTCGACGCGGCTGCGCACCGACTGGATCTTGATGACGTCGCGCGTCACCTTGATGTCGACCGGCTTCTCCTGGCCCTTGCGCTGGACCGTCAGCACGATCGGCGTGTTGACCGGGCCGCGCATCTTGTCGACGGCCTCCTGCAGGCTGAGGCCCTGGACCTGGACGCCGTCGAGGGCGACGATCAGGTCGCCGGCGAGCACGCCGGCCTTGGACGCCGGGGTGTCGTCGATCGGGGTCACGACCTTGACGAGGCCGTCCTCCAGCGTCACCTCGATGCCGAGGCCGCCGAACTCGCCGCGGGTCTGGACCTGCATGTCCTGGAAGGACTTGGCGTTCATGTAGCTCGAGTGCGGGTCGAGCGAGGTCAGCATGCCGTTGACGGCGGCCTCGATCAGGGCGCCCTCGTCCGGCTCCTCGACGTAGTCGGCGCGGATGCGCTCGAACACGTCGCCGAACAGGTTGAGCTGGCGATAGGTGTCCGCGCCCGCGGCGATCGCGGGGCTGAGGCCGGGGATCTGCCCACCCATGCCGACGAAGGTGAGGACGGCGCCGAGAGAGGCTCCGGCCGCGAGTAGCGAAAGTTTCCTGATCATCCTCGAACCTTCCGATCCTGCGACGCGACCCACCAGGGAGCCGGGTCGATCGAAGCGCCATCCTTGCGGAATTCGATATAGAGCACGGGTTGCGAAAGGCTCGCACCCGGTGCGGTGGCACTGGCCAGCCGCCGACTCCCCATCGCGCCGACCGGCTCACCCGTGAGCACGAACCTGCCGAGCTCCACGTCGATCCTCTCCATACCGGCGAGGACAACATGATACCCGTCGCCGACGTTCAGGATCAAGAGTTGGCCGTAGGAGCGGAACGGCCCGGCGTAGACGACCCAGCCGTCGGCGGGGGCGACCACGCGGGCGCCGGCGCGGGTGGCGACCGAGAGGCCCTGGGCGATGCCGCCGAGGCCGTTGTCGTCGCCGAAGCCCTGGATCGCGACGCCGCGGACGGGGAGTTGCAAGAGGCCCTTGGCGGCGGTGAAGGCGATCGCCGGGGCGAGACGGCCGGCGTCGCCGGGCGCGGGGCGGCGGGCCGCCTCGGCGGCGGCCGCGGCCGCGGCGGCGCCGCGCACGGAGCCGAGTTCGCGCTCCATCGCCGCCATCAGTTCCTCGAGCGACTTCGCCTTGGCGGCGAGTTCGGCGGCGCGGACCTTCTCGGCGGCGAGGTCGTCGGCACGGGTCGCCGCGGTCTTCCTCTTCTCGGCGATCAGGAGGGTGACCCGGGTCTCCTCCTCGCCGAGCGCCTTGGCGTCGGCGCGCAGGCGGTCGCGCTCGGCCTCGGCGTCGCGGCGCACGGCGACCAGCGCGGCGAGGTCGGAG
This sequence comes from Oharaeibacter diazotrophicus, assembly GCF_004362745.1. Taxonomy (NCBI): domain Bacteria; kingdom Pseudomonadati; phylum Pseudomonadota; class Alphaproteobacteria; order Hyphomicrobiales; family Pleomorphomonadaceae; genus Oharaeibacter; species Oharaeibacter diazotrophicus. The sequence continues at coordinate 47,856 of NZ_SNXY01000011.1, forward strand.
GCGAGCGCGTCGGCCTCGACGCGGACCTCGGGCAGCACCGCGCCGAGCAGGATCGCGGAGCGCACCGCGCCGAGGGCGTCCGCCGGCTCGACCACCAGCGCCGGCGGCGGCCGGCGGCCGATCCGCTGGGCGGCGGCGAGCACGTCGATCAACACGGCGCGCCGACCGTCGAGCGAGACGCGGATCGCCTTCTCGTTATCGGCGTGGCGGACGAGCCGGCGTTCGCTGTCGGCGATCGCCTGTTCGAGGTCGCCGGCGCGGGCGGTGGCGGCGAGCAGGCGGTCGTTCAGCGTCGCCTGATCCTTGTCGAGGGCGGCGATCTCGGCGGCGATCTCGGCCTGACGGTCGGAGGAGACGGCGAGGTCGCCGCGGACCTTGTCGAGTTCGGCCTCCTTCAGCGCCCGCTCGGCCTCAAGGGCGGCGGGGTCGCGGCCGGCACCGGCGGCGAGGTCCGGCACGGTGGCGGGGGCGTAGGCCGTGGCACCGGGCTCCTCGGCACGGGCCGCGCCGGCCGCCCAGCACCCGGCCCAGCATCCGGCGACGACGGCGGCGGCCGCGGCGAGCGCGGCGGCGGTCGGGGTCCGGGAGCGGGTCGGCGGCATCTCGGGTTCGTTCGCGCCCAGGTTCGGTTCCCGCCTCGGGGCCGTCGATTCGTCCGGCCGGATCAGGACCGGTGGTAGGGGTGGCCGGACAGGATGGTCACCGCCCGATAGACCTGTTCTGCGGCGAGAATGCGGACGAGCTGGTGCGGCCACGTCAGCCGGCCGAAGGAGATCCGGTGGCCCGCCCGCGACAGCACCGCCGGGCCGTGGCCGTCGGGACCGCCGATCAGCAGGATCGCCGAGGGCGTGCCGCGGTCGCGCGCCTCGCCGATCATGGCGGCGAATCGCTCGCTGGTCGGCAGGTCGCCGCGTTCGTCGAGCGCGATCAGCAGGGCGCCGAGCGGCAGGTCGGCGACGAGCGCCGCCGCCTCCTCGTCCTTGCGTGCCGCGGCCTCGCGGGCGCGGCTCTCGACGATCTCGCGCACCGCGACCCCGGTGATCCCGATGGCGGGTCCGGCCTTGCGGGCACGGTCGATGTAACGGTCGGCGAGCTCGCGCTCGGGACCGGCCTTCAGGCGGCCGACGGCGTGGATGGCGATCTGCATCCGAACCTTGTGCACCGGCCCGCGGCTGCGCCGCAAGGCCGTGCACGGACGCCGACGGCCCGGTGGAGGACCCGGCCGCCGTCAGCCGTTGACGCGCACCGGGACGGCGTCCACCGACCACATCTTCTCGATGTTGTAGAACTGCCGGACCTCGGGGCGGAAGACGTGGACGATCACGTCGCCGGCGTCGATCAGCACCCAGTCGCAAGCCGGCTGGCCCTCGGTGGCGGCCGTGCCGAAGCCGGCGTCCTTGAGGTCCTTCAGCAGATGGTCCGCGATGGCGCCGACGTGCCGCTGCGAGCGACCGGCGCAGACCACCATGTAGTCGGCGATGGGCGTCTTGCCGGCGATGTCGATCGAGACGACGTCCTCGGCCTTGGCGTTGTCCAGGCTCGCGAGCACCGCGGCGAGCCGGGCGGCCGGATCACCCGCCGCGGCGGCGTCGACGCCGGTCACGGCCGGGGACTGAGGAGCGCGGAAGGCCGCGCCCTCGGAAGAGAGTGCCATGTTCAGGGGGAATACCTCGTGTTCGGTCCGGTGTCGGTCGTCATGCGCTTCCGGGTGCCGGTAGCCGGCGGTGGAATCCTGCAGCGTCCCCGATGCCGCGGGGACTTCGCCCCGCCAGACTACATTGGGCCCGTCGGGCGACGTTTTCAAGACGCGTCCTCGCGCGGGAGGGCCGCGAATCGCGCAAGGCGTGCACGCAGCATGGTCGAGGACAGCGGCACGCGTGCTCCGGTGAGGAACACCCAGGCCGGCGGCGCGTGCCGGGCGAGCCGGGCGGCGTCGCGTTCGCGCAGGCGGGCGGCGGCGAAGCTGCGCGCCGCCCGGCCCGACAGCGCCCGGAAGGTCGAGCCGGGCCGGTCGATCACCGCCACCGGCACCAGGGCGGCGATCTCGCGCCAGCCGCCCCAGCGGTGGAAGCCGGCCCAGTTGTCGGCACCGATCACCAGCACGAAGCGGACGGCGGGATAGAGCCGGGTCAGCCGGCGCAGGAGGTCGACGGTGTAGCGGGTGCCGAGACGGGCCTCGAGGTCGGTGACGACGGCGCGGCCGCGGCCGGCGACCTTGACGACGGCGGCGAGCCGCTCGGCGATCGGCGGCAGCGCGCCGGTGTCCTTCAGCGGGTTGCCGGGGGTGACCAACCACCAGATCCGGTCGAGCCCGAGCCGGGCGAGCGCCATGTCGGCCGCGTGGCGGTGGCCGGCGTGCGGCGGGTCGAAGGATCCGCCGAACAGTCCGACCGTCTCGCCGGGGAAGGCCGGCGGCAGTCGCGGACGGGCCGACGTCACGGACGCAGCTGGCCGTTGCCGCGGACGCGGTACTTGAACGAGGTCAGTTGCTCGACGCCGACCGGCCCGCGCGCGTGCATCTTGCCGGTGGCGATGCCGATCTCGGCGCCCATGCCGAACTCGCCGCCGTCGGCGAACTGGGTCGAGGCGTTGTGGAGCACGATCGCCGAATCGATGCCGTTCAGGAAGCGCTCGGCGGTGTCGGGGTCGGCGGTGACGATCGCCTCGGTGTGGTGCGAGCCGTAGGTCTCGACGTGTTCGATCGCCGCCTCGACACCGTCGACCAGCGTCACCGAGATGATCGCGTCGAGATACTCGGTGCGCCAGTCCTCCTCGCTCGCCGGCGTCGCGGCGGGCCAGAGCGCGACCACCTCGTCGCTGCCGCGGATGGCGCAACCGCGGGCGGCGAGGGCGTCGAGGATCGGTGCGAGGTGGGTGGCGGCGACCGCGCGGTCGACCAGCAGCGTCTCGGCCGAGCCGCAGACGCCGGTGCGGCGCAGCTTGGCGTTGACGGCGATGGCGATCGCCATGTCGAGGTCGGCGGCCTTGTCGACGTAGACGTGGCAGATGCCCTCGAGATGGGCGAACACCGGCACCCGCGCCTCGGCCTGCACGCGCGCGACCAGGCTCTTGCCGCCGCGCGGCACGATCACGTCGACGGTGCCGCCGAGGCCGCCGAGCAGCATGCCGACGGCGGCGCGGTCGCGGGTCGGCACCAGCTGGATCGCGTCCTCGGGCAGGCCGGCGGCGGAGAGACCTTCGCGCAGCGCGGTCAGGATCGCCTCGGAGGAGGCGTAGCTGTCGGAGCCGCAGCGCAGGATCGCGGCGTTGCCGGCCATCAGCGCGAGCGCGCCGGCGTCGGCGGTCACGTTGGGCCGGCTCTCGTAGATGATGCCGATCACGCCGAGCGGCGTCGCCACCCGCTCGATGTGCAGGCCGTTGGGGCGGTCCCAGGCGGCGAGCACCTTGCCGACCGGATCGGGCAGGGCGGCGATCTCGTCGAGGGCGGCGGCGATCGCCTCGACGCGCGGCTCGGTCAGGGTGCCGCGGTCGAGGAAGGCGGCGGTCTGGCCGTTGACCTTCATCTCGGCGACGTCGATGGCGTTGGCGGCGAGGATCTCGGCGACGTGGGCGCGCACCGCGGCGGCCATGGCGGCGAGCGCGGCGCGCTTCTCGGCGGCGGTCGCCGTCGCGAGCCGCCGGGCGGCGGCGCGGGCGCGCCGGCCGAGGGCGAGCATCTCGTGCGCGAGGTCGTCGGCGGTGGGGGCGGCGGTGTGCAGCATGGCGCGTCGGTCCGGTGTGGTCGGGGGCAGCCCGGCGGGGCCGTCAGGTCCCGCCGACCTCGCCCTTCAGGACGAGGTCGTCGCGGTGGATCATCTCGGTGCGGCCGGCGATGCCGAGGATGTCCTCGATCGCCGCGGAGTTGCGGCCGCGGATGCGGTCGGCGTCGCCGTCGTCGTAGGCGACGAGGCCGCGCGCGACCTCGATGCCGGCGGCGTCGACCACCCGTACGGCGTCGCCGCGGCCGAAGCGACCCGAAACCGCGGTGACGCCGGCCGGCAGCAGGCTGCGGCCCTGACCGAGGGCGCGGACGGCGCCGGCGTCGACGGTCAGCGTGCCGCGCGGCTCGAGGTGGCCGGCGATCCACGCCTTGCGGGCGGTGACCGGGTTGGCCTCGGCGCGGAACAGGGTGTGGGTGCCGCCGGCGTCGATCAGGGCCAGCGGGCTCGCCACCTTGCCGGAGGCGATGATCATGGCGGTGCCGGCGACGGTCGCCATCTTGCCGGCCTCGATCTTGGTCTTCATGCCGCCGCGCGACAGCTCCGAGCCGGCGGCGCCGGCCATCGCCTCGATCTCTGGGGTGATGCGCTCGACCACCGGGATCAGCGTGGCGTTCGGGTCGTCCTTCGGCGGGGCGGTGTAGAGGCCGTCGATGTCGGAGAGCAGGACCAGCAGGTCGGCACCCATCATGGTGGCGACGCGGGCGGCGAGGCGGTCGTTGTCGCCGTAGCGGATCTCGGTGGTGGCGACGGTGTCGTTCTCGTTGATGACCGGCACGGCGCGCTTCTCGAGCAGGGTGCCGATGGTGGCGCGGCCGTTGAGGTAGCGGCGGCGCTCCTCGGTGTCGCCGAGGGTGAGCAGGATCTGTCCGGCGGTGATGCCGTGGGTGCCGAGCACCTCGGCCCAGGCGCGCGCCAGCGCGATCTGCCCGACCGCGGCGGCGGCCTGGCTCTCCTCGAGGCGGAGCTTGCCGGCTGGGAGGCCGAGCACGCCGCGGCCCATGGCGATGGCGCCGGAGGAGACCAGCAGCACGTCGGCGCCGCCGGCGGCGAGACGGGCGACGTCGGTGGCGACCGCCTCCATCCAGGCGCGCCGGAGCACGCCGGAGCGGCCCTCGACGAGCAGCGCCGAGCCGATCTTGACGACGATGCGGCGATAGCCGGCGAGCCGGCCGGCGAAGGGGGCCGCGGCGGCGGGGCGTTCGAGCGCGGTCATGGCCGCCAGTCCTCCTCGGCGTCCTTCGGGTGGACCTCGTCGTCCTCGGCGCGGCTGTCCTCGACGGTGCGCCACATCAGCTTCAGCGCGTCGTCGACGCCTTGGCCGGTGGCCGCCGAGAGCACGATCGGCGTTTTCTTGGCTGCGCGCTTCAGCTTCTGCAGCTTCTTCTTCAGCTCGTCCTCGGGCACCAGCTCGCACTTGGAGAGCGCCACGATCTCCGGCTTCTCGTCGAGGCCGCCGCCGTAGGCCTCGAGCTCGCCGCGGACGATGCGGTAGGCCTCGACCACGTCCTCGTTGGAGGCGTCGACGAGGTGCAGCAGCACGCCGCAGCGCTCGACGTGGCCGAGGAAGCGGTCGCCGAGACCGGTGCCCTCGTGGGCGCCCTCGATCAGGCCGGGGATGTCGGCGAGCACGAATTCGCGGGTGCCGACGCGCACGACGCCGAGGCCGGGGTGCAGCGTGGTGAAGGGATAGTCGGCGATCTTCGGCTTGGCCGCGGTGGTGCGGGCGAGGAAGGTCGACTTGCCGGCGTTGGGCAGGCCGACGAGGCCGGCGTCGGCGATCAGCTTCAGCCGCAGCCAGATCCACTTCTCCTCGCCGGGCAGGCCCGGGTTGGCCCGGCGCGGCGCCTGGTTGGTGGAGGTCTTGAAATAGGCATTGCCGAAGCCGCCGTTGCCGCCCTTGCAAAGCAGCACGCGCTGGCCGACCTCGGTCAGGTCGGCGATCAGGGTCTCGCCGTCCTCCTCGAGGATCTCGGTGCCCTCGGGCACGCGCAGCGTGACGTCCTCGCCCTTGCCGCCGGCCCGGTTGCGGCCCATGCCGTGGCCGCCGGTGCGGGCCTTGAAATGCTGCTGGTAGCGATAGTCGATCAGCGTGTTGAGACCGTCGACGCACTCGATCCAGACGTCGCCGCCGCGGCCGCCGTCGCCGCCGTCGGGGCCGCCGAATTCGATGAATTTCTCGCGGCGGAAGGAGACGCTGCCGGCGCCACCGTCGCCGGACCGCACGTACACCTTCGCCTGATCCAGGAACTTCATGGGAAAACTCTTCGTCGGCACCCGCTCTGGAGCGCCGTTTCTCGTCTGTCGATCGCGGGTTCTTCGTGGCCGTGAGCTATGGGGCAGAACGGCCGCGGGTGCAACGGCGGAACGCCGCGCGTGTGCCGGGTTCGGGGCGCCGGGTTCAGCCGGCCGGCGGTGGTCGGAAGCCGGCGCGGTCGAGGCGGGTGTCGACGTGGTCGACCAACCCGCCGCGGGCGAGGCACTGCCGGCGGCTGCGGCCCTCGTGGACGAAGCCGTAGCGGGCCTGGATCGCCAGCGAGGCGTCGTTGCCGGCGAAGGCGCCGGAGACGATCTCGTCGATCGGCAGCGTGCCGTAGGCGTGGGCGAGCAGGGCGCCGGCCGCCTCCGTCATCAGCCCCTGGCCCCAGTGGGCGCGGCCGAGCCAGTAGCCGAACTCCGGCAGGCCGTCGAGCCCGTGCAGGGCGACGACGCCGACGACGTCGTCGCCGGCGGCGCGCCGGGTCACGCCGAGCGTCACCGCCGAGCCGGCGATCGCGGCGAGGCGGACGTGGTCGACGAAGGCGAAGGCGTCGGCGAGGCCGTAGGGGTAGGGCACCCGGGCCAGCCAGCGCGACACCTGATGGTCGGACAGGTGGCGCTGCAGCGCCGGCGCGTCGGCCGACGTCAGCGGACGCAGCGCGAGCCGCGCCGTCGTCAGCCGGACCTCGTCCAGTGGCCGGATCGCCACGACGGTTCGTCGCGTGGAGCCGAGAGGCATCGTCATCCCCGTACCCTCGCCGCCCGGGAGGATCACACCTCCGCGGGCCGCCGTCCACCCTGCAGCGGCCAGGCCGCGTCGCCGTCGTCCTCGACGAAGCGCAGCGGCTCCCAGCGCCTCAGGCTCTCCCAGGTGCGCCGGTCGATCTGGAACCGGTCCACCGCCACCACGGTGCCGTGGAAGACGGAGGCCTGGAGTTCCTGGCCGGCCCACTGGAAGCCGCATTTCTCGATCACCCGCCGGCCCGCCGCGTTGGTGACGCGGCAGTGGAACGACAGGCGCTCGTGGCCCTGGTGCAGGAAAGCGTAGTCGATCACGGCGTGGCACGCCTCTGTCGAATAGCCGCGCCCCCAGAAGGCCTCGCCGAGCCAGCAGCCGAGCGTCGGCAGGCGGGCGCCGCGGCGATGGTCGAGGGTGACGGCGCCGATCGGCACCGGCGCGGCGTCGCGGGCGCGGACGCAGACGAGGTGCTTCTGGCCGTTGGCCGGCGCCGGCTCCGCGATCCAGGCGAGGGCGTCGCCGATGCGGTAGGGGTGGGGCATGCCGAGCAGGTTCTGGGCGACGCGGGGATTGTCCGCGAGTTCGGCGATCACGGCGGCGTCGGCCGCCGTCGGCGCCCGGAGCAGCAGGCGCCGCGTCTCGATGGCGAGGCCTTCGCCGGGGCGTGCGTGCCCCCGGTCTCCGGCCTCGCCGATTATGCTCTCGAGCAGCTCGCGTTCCGATCTTTCCACGGGGGGCATGGTCGTTTCCTCGGTCCGGAAAAGCGAAGAGGGGAGGTGGCGACCCACCTCCCCTCGCAAGCGCTCGTCCGGTCTTCGGAGCGATCTGCCAGGGTCCGTGGGACGCCGGCAGTCGCAACAGGGACCATCCGGCTTACTCTGCTGCTTCCGCCGTCATCGTCGTCGGTCGAACGGACACGTAGACCTTGCCGTTCGCCTTGGTCGCGAAGGCCACCTTGCCTTCGGTGAGCGCATAGATCGTGTGGTCGACACCGAGGCCTACGTTGGTGCCGGGATGCCACTTGGTGCCGCGCTGGCGCACGATGATGTTGCCGGGAATGACGGCTTCGCCGCCGAACTTCTTGACGCCGAGGCGACGGCCGTCGGAATCGCGGCCGTTGCGGGACGAACCGCCTGCCTTCTTGTGAGCCATGGGATTACTCCTTCCTGTCAGCAGTCCCGCGGAGCGGCTTCGAGACGCTCTGACGCGACGGACCGCGGATTGCGTTCCTGGGGTGGGCCGCCGCCGGGGAACCCGTCCGGCGACCCTTCGAATTCGTGTCAGGCCGCGGTGATGCCGGTGATCTTCACCACCGTCAGGAGCTGCCGATGACCGCGCTTGCGCTTCGAGTTCTGCCGGCGGCGCTTCTTGAAGGAGATCACCTTCGGGCCACGGGTCTGCTCGACAACCTCGGCGGTCACGACGGCGCCGTTCACCACGGGGGTGCCGACCGTCACGCCCGCCTCGCCACCGACCATGAGCACCTCCTCGAAGGTGACGGTCGCGCCGGCTTCGGCGTCGAGCTTCTCGATTTCCAGCACGTCGTCGGCGGCGACCTTGTACTGCTTGCCGCCCGTCTTGATCACTGCGAACATGGTCTCGCCAGTCCTTCTTCGGTTCGTTCTTGGCCGCGTACGGATCGAGCCGTCGCAGCGGGTCGTGGTCGTTGGTCGCGTGGGGTTGTGGGTGCTCGGCGCGGCCGTCGGAGACGGATCCGCGAAACAAAACGCCCTCCCGCGCGAAGAGAGAGTGAGCCTCTCTCGCACGACAGGGCGTTGGATACACGCGCGGGCGGGGCGAAGTCAACGAAGGATCGCGCCCGGCCGGCGGATTTTCGCCGCCGGCGCGCCCCCGTTCCGGGGCGGGCCGGCGCGGTCGCGGAGCGCGGTCAGCGCAGGGCGCAGGCGAGCACGGTCCGGCCGCCGACGACGGCCTCCACCGTGGTCCCCTTGGCGATCGCCGGGAAGGTGGCGGGCAGGGCGCCACGCTCGTCGTCGAACTGGACCTCGGCGGCGAGCGAGCCGTCGGCCTGCCGCTTCAGCGCCCGGCGGGCGACCACCACGTCGGCGACCTCGAACACCACGGTGCGGCCGACGCCGAAGCCGGCGACGGCGTGATCGACCTCGAACTCGGCCTTGAACTGCCGGCGGACGCCCGTCTTCTTGGTCCGCTCGACGTAGCGGGAGGCGATGGTGAAGAGGCCGTCGGCGCCGGCACAGGTCAGCGTGCGCGCGGTGCCGGCGGCCTCGGCAGGAACGGCCGCGAGCGCGAGGCCGGCGGCGAGGGCGCCGGAGAGGCCGGCGGCGCGGATGGTCTTGGCGATCATGGTCGTCTCCTCGGTGTGGTGCGGCCGTCGGCCGGGTCGGCGACGGACCCTCTCCGCCGCCGCATACGGGTCTACCCGGATGCCGGTGACGCCAGACTGTTCTCCTTGGTCAGCATTTCGTCAGCGAGCGACGGCCCTGCCCGCGGCGGGCGGCTCTGCTATAAGGCGCCGACCACAGGAGGAGACCGCCGATGACCACGCCCGCCCCCGCCCTGCCGTCCGACGGCCTCTTCGTCGGCCGCGTCTTCCTGCCCGGGGTCGGGCCCGCGGTGGTCCGGGTCGAGGGCGACGTGCTGGTCGACGTCACCGCGGTGTTCCCGACCGTGCGCGACCTCTGCGAGACCGCCGACCCGGCGGGCGCCCTGGCGCGGGTCGCCGGGCCGGTGGTCGGCCGGCTCGACGCCGTCCTCGCCAACACCGCGCCGGACGGCCGCGATCCCGCCCGGCCGCACCTCCTGGCGCCGATCGACCTGCAGGCGATCAAGGCGGCCGGCGTCACCTTCGTGGTGTCCATGCTGGAGCGGGTGATCGAGGAGCGCGCCCGCGGCGACGCCGGTGCGGCGCTGACGATCCGGGCGCGGGTGCGCGAGCTCGTCGGCGACGACCTCCGCAGCCTGCGCCCCGGCTCGCCGGAGGCGGCCGCGCTCAAGGAGACGCTGATCCGCGAGGGTGCCTGGAGCCAGTATCTCGAGGTCGGCATCGGCCCGGACCCGGAGATCTTCACCAAGGCACCGGTGCTGTCGGCGGTCGGCACCATGGCCGACGTCGGCGTCCATCCGAAGTCGACCTGGAACAACCCCGAGCCCGAGGTCGTGCTCGCGGTGAATTCGCGCGGCACGATCGTCGGCGCAACGCTCGGCAACGACGTCAACCTGCGCGACGTCGAGGGCCGCTCGGCGCTGCTGCTCGGCAAGGCCAAGGACAACAACGCCTCCGCCGCGGTCGGTCCGTTCCTGCGTCTGTTCGACGGCGGCTTCGGCCTCGACGACGTCCGCCGCCTCGAGGTCGGCCTGACGGTGGAGGGCGTCGACGGCTTCCGCATGTCCGGGCGCTCGGCGATGGCGGAGATCTCGCGCGACCCGGCCGACCTCGTCGCCCAGGCGATCGGCCCGCACCACCGCTATCCCGACGGTTTCGTGCTCTACCTCGGCACCATGTTCGCCCCGGTCGAGGACCGCGACGAGCCCGGCCGCGGCTTCACGCACAAGACCGGCGACGTCGTCACCATCTCGGCGCCGCCGCTCGGCGCCCTCGTCAACCGGGTCGTGCCGACCGACCGCGCCGAGCCCTGGGACTTCGGCATCGCCGACCTGATGCGCAGCCTCGCCGGGCGCGGCCTCCTGCGCTGACCGGACGGCGCGCGACGGCTCAGGCGGCGTCCTGGCCGGCGCGCCAGACGTCGAGCGCCTCCTCGGCGGCGGCGCGGGCGGCGTCCATCTCGGCGAGTCGGGCGGCGTCGGCTGCGGCGCCGTCGATCCGGGCGCCGCGCTCTATGGAGGCGGCGAGGTCGGCGAGCGCCCGCGCACCGATGTTGGCGCTCATCGACTTCAACGCGTGGGCCGAGCGGGCGAGGGCCTCGACCTCGCCGGCTTCGGCGGCGGCGCGCAGCCGGCCGATCTCCTCGGCGGCGCGGCGACGATAGAGCCCGACGATGCGGTCGACCACGGCGAGCGCGCCGCCGGCGGTCTCGAGCAGGTCGTCGACGACGGCGACGTCGAGCGCCGGCGCGGCGTCGTCCGCCGGCGGCTCCGGAACGGACGCGCCGGCCGGCATCTCGGAAGCGGTGCGGCCGGTGGCGGCGGCGATGGTGCCGGCGAGGGCGGCGAGCGTGTAGGGCTTGTGCAGCACGCCGACCATGCCGGCCTCGCGCCAGGCGTCGGCGGCGGCGCCGATGACGTGCGCGGTCAGCGCCACGATCGGCGTCGGCGCGGTGCCGCGCTCGCGTTCGGCGGCGCCGATCAGGCGGGCGGCGGCGAAGCCGTCGAGCTCCGGCATGCTGCCGTCCATCAGGATCAGGTCGTAGCGGCGCGCGAGCGCGGCGTCGACCGCCTCGCGCCCGTCGACGACGAAGTCGGCGACGACACCGAGGCGGCGGAGCGCGGCGTCGGCGACCTCGCGGTTGACCTCGGAATCGTCGGCCACCAGCACGGCGAGGCCGGGGAAGCCGGCGAGCGCGTCGGCCCCTCCGGCGACGTCGTCGTCGGAGAGCGGCAGGCCGGCGGCGCGGCGGGCGAGGAGATCGGAAAGGTCGCCCTCGGCGACCGGCCAGGCCAGCACCGCGTCGACGCGGCGGCCGTCGCGCCGGGCCGGGACACGTTCGCCGGGCCGGGCGACGGCGACCAGCGCGCCGTCGGGGGCGACCGCGGCGTCCGCGAGCGCGCCGGCGTCGGCGAGGACGAAATCGGCCGGTCCGGTCTCGACGAGGGCGAAGCCGCGGGCGGCGAGGCCGGCGGCGAGGGCGGCGCGGGTGAACGGCGCCGCGACCGCGACGCGGGCGCTGGCGCCGGCGGCGTCCGGCGTGGCGGGACGGCCTTCTGCGACGACCGCCGGCAGCGAGAAGTGGAAGGTCGAACCGCGGCCGACCTCGCTGGCGACGGCGAGCGCGCCGCCCATCGCCTCGACGAGGCGGCGGGCGATCGACAGGCCGAGGCCGGTGCCGCCGAAGCGGCGGGTCGTGCTCTGGTCGGCCTGGGTGAAGGCCTCGAACACGCCGGCGAGCTTGTCGGCGGGGATGCCGATGCCGGTGTCGGTGACGGCGAAGCGGACCCGGTCGTCGCCGTCGGGCTCGGCGGTGACGACCACGCCGCCGGCGGCGGTGAACTTCAGCGCGTTGTTGACGAGGTTGCCGAGCACCTGGCCGAGCCGGGTCGGGTCGGCGGCGACGAGGCGGTCCGGCGGCAGCAGCACGCGGCCGGCGACGTCGAGCCCCTTCTCGGCGGCGCGCTCGGCGAACAGGCGCAGCACGGTGTCGATCGCCGCGACCGGGTCGACGTCGAGGATCTCGACCTCGAGGCGGCCGGCCTCGATCTTGGAGACGTCGAGGATGTCGTTGATGATGGCGAGCAGGCTGGCGCCGGAGCGGGCGATCACCTCGGCCTGCCGGCGGGCGCGGCCGGGCAGTTCCTCGGCGGCCAGCACCTCGGCCATCACCAGGATGCCGTTCATCGGCGTTCTGATCTCGTGGCTCATGGTGGCGAGGAAGTCCGACTTGGCGCGGTTGGCGTCGTCGGCGTCGCGGGCGGCGCGGGCGTAGTCGGCGGTGCGGTCGGCGACCTCCCGCTCGAGGCGTTCGCGGTGCCGGGCGAGGCGGGCGTCGCGTTCGCGGATGTCGGCGATCATGCCGTTGAAGCCCTCGACGAGGCGGCCGATCTCGTCGCGCGAGGACGGCTCCAGCACCACGGCGAAGTCGTGGTCGCGGCGCACCGTCGCCATCGCGGCCGACAGCGCCTCGATCGGGCGCGAGATCGAGCGTTGCAGCGCCAGCGCCAGCAGGAGGGCGAGGCCCGCGGCGACACCGGCGGCGAGGAAGGTGCCCCCGACCGCGGCCCAGAGCAGGTGCGGCAGGTCGGCGGTATCGGCGACGAGGCGGAGCCGACCGACCTCGGCGCCGCCGCGCACCACCGGCACCTCGACCGCCAGCGTGCGGCTGCCGACGGTGGCGAGGAGGTCGACCGGGGCGGCCGGATCCGACACCGCGACGTCGCTCGACAGCACCTCGGCCGAGCCGGCCTCGGCGAGGGCGGCGCCGTCCGCGCCGGCGACGCCGACGTAGATGCCGCCCTCGACGTCGCGCAGCGAGCGGATCACCTGCTGGACGCCGGCGACCTCGCGCTCCGCGACGGCCGGGGCCGCGGCGGCGGCCATCACGCGGGCGGTTGTGAAGAGGTAGGAGCGCTTCTGCTCGACGTAGCGGCCGGTGTCGCGCAGGATCGAGGTCGCCAGCATCACCGAAGTCGCCAGTGCGATCGCCGCGACGGCGAGGAGAACGAGCTTGGCGCGGACGGAGAGGGCGGGGCGGGGCGTCATGGCGCGATGGTGCGCAGGTCCCCGTTAACGGCGGGAAAAGGCGGCACCCGGGCGCCCGATCGCGAGCGGGCGGAGCGGCGTCGGAAACGCGGCGTTAGCAGATCCGGCGGACACTGGCGGCGACGACGACGGAGCCGGACCGCCATCATGACCATGCCCCCGCCGCCGCCGGCCGACCTCGCCGTGCGGCGCTTCGACTACGTGCTGTCCGGCGACATGACGATCCTCGCCGTCGACGACGACCCGATCCAGCTCGAATTCTGCTCGGTCTACATCGCGACGCCGACCGTAACCGTCGTCACGGCCGGCAGCGCCGAGGAGGGACTGGCGCTGCTCGAGGACCTTTCGGTCGCCGCGCTGCTGGTCGACGTCGACATGCCCGGCATGAACGGCATCGAGATGGTGCGGCGCCTGCGCGCCGATCCGCGCCACGCCCGCCTGCCGATCATGGTGGTGACCGGGCGCGAGGACATGGCCTCTATCGACGACGCCTTCGAAGCGGGCGCGACCTCGTTCATGTGCAAGCCGGTGAACTGGCGGCTGATGGCGCACCAGATCCGCTTCATGATCCGGGCCCAGCGCGCCCTCGACGCCGAGGGCGGTGCCCTGCGGTCCTGACGCGATTCCCGAATCAGGCAGGCGGCCGGACCGGCACGGCCGGCCGCTCGGCCGCGAGCAGGTGCCCGATCTCCTCGGGCGCGACCGCCTTGGAGAACAGCCAGCCCTGGAGATAGTGGCAGCCGGCCGCCTTCAGGAAGCGCCGCTGCGCCTCGGTCTCGACGCCCTCGGCGGTGACGCGCAGGCCGAGCGCGCGGGCGAGCGCGATCACCGACTGCACGATCGCCACGGCCCGCATCGAGCCGATGTCGTCGATGAAGCACTTGTCGATCTTGAGCTTGTCGACCGGCAACCGCAGCAGGTAGCTCAGCGAGGAATAGCCGGTGCCGAAGTCGTCGAGTGCGATGCGGAAGCCGACGGCGCGCAGGCGTTCGATGGTGGCGAGCGCCGCGTCGAAGTCGCCGATGTAGGCGCTCTCGACGATCTCGATCTCGACCCGGTCGTGGCCGATGCCGACCTCGTCGCAGATGGCGACGAGACGGTCGACGAGCACGGGGTCGCGGAAGCGGTCGGCCGACAGGTTGATCGACACGGTCAGGCCCGGCCACGCGACCGCGTCGGCGCAGGCGCGGCGGAACACCCAGTAGTCGAGCCGCTCGGCGTCGGCGGGGTCGGAGAAATGGGCGAGCACGTCGCCGGGGCGCATCAGGCGGGGCGTCGGCTTCAGCACGCGCAAGAGCGCCTCGACGGCGGCCATGCGGCTGCCGTCGGCGAAATACTGCGGCTGGTAGTGGAGCGTCAGCTCCTCGAAACGGACCGTCATGGCACTCCAGGTCGTCTGCACCCCCGAGGAACATCCTATCGCGAAATGCTGTATGAACGCTGACCGTTCCCGCCGATCGCGCCGGGGCGCTCGAGAGGAGTGGCGAGGGTTGAAAGTCGACGGCATCCCCTATCGATCGATCTTCACGGCCGCGGACGGCCGCACCGTCCGGGTGATCGACCAGCGCCGCCTGCCGCACGACTTCGTCGTGGTCGATCTCTCGACACGCGACGAGGCGGCGGTCGCCATCCGCGACATGTGGGTGCGCGGCGCGCCGCTGATCGGCGCCACCGCCGCCTACGGGATGGCTCTGCAGATGCGGACGGATCCCTCCGACGCCGGCCTCGACGAGGCCTGGCGGGTGCTGAACGCGACGCGCCCGACCGCCGTCAACCTGCGCTGGGCGCTCGACGTCATGGCCGCGGTCCTGCGCCCGCTGCCGCCGGCCGAACGCGAGGCCGCCGCCTACGCCCGTGCCGCGGCGATCGCCGACGAGGACGTCGCGATCAACCGGGCGATCGGCGAGGCCGGCGTCGCCCTGATCGAGGCGGTCGCGGCGCGCAAGGGCGGCGGGCCGGTGAACATCCTCACCCACTGCAACGCCGGCTGGCTCGCCACCGTCGACTGGGGCACCGCGACCGCGCCGATCTACATGGCGCGCGAGCGCGGCGTCGACGTCCACGTCTGGGTCGACGAGACCCGGCCCCGCAACCAGGGGGCCTCGCTGACGGCCTGGGAACTCGCCGGCCACGGCGTGCCGCACACGCTGGTGGTCGACAACGCCGGCGGCCACCTGATGCAGCACGGCAAGGTCGACCTCGTCATCGTCGGCACGGACCGCACCACCGCCCGCGGCGACGTCTGCAACAAGATCGGCACCTACCTGAAGGCGCTCGCCGCCCACGACAACGGCGTGCCCTTCCACGTAGCGCTGCCGTCGCCGACGATCGACTGGACCGTCTCGGACGGCCTCGCCGAAATCCCGATCGAGGAGCGCTCCGGCGAGGAGGTCGGCTGGGTCTGGGGCCGCACCGCCGCCGGCGAGGTGACGCGCGTCCGGATCGCCCCCGAGGCGTCCGGCCTCGGCAACCCCGCCTTCGACGTCACGCCCGCGCGCCTCGTCACCGGTCTGATCACCGAGCGCGGCCTGTGCGCCGCCAGCCCGGAGGGCCTCGCAAGCCTGTTCCCGGAGCGCGCCGGCCGTTGACGCGGCCGGCGCACGCTCAGGCGGGCCCGTCGCGGCGTTCGACGTCGAGCACCACCGCGTCGAGCGGGCCGATCGAGCAGCCGACCTCGAGCATGTCCACGAGGGCGGGGTGACCGGCCGCCTCGACCGCGACCTCGGACGGGCCGGTCGCGACGACGCGGCCGTCGAGGGCGTAGCGGGCGAGGCGCTCGGCGGCGAAGGCCGCGAAGCCGGCGCCGAGGTCGCGGCCACGGAACACGAGGCGTACGGACACCGGGCGGGGCGTGGACATGGCGGGCGGGATCCTCCGGGCGCGGGAGCGGCGGCCCGCCTCGGCGCCCGCCGGCCGGGCGCGCGCGGAGCATACACGCGGCGTGCCCGCGCGGGCCATCCCGTCGGTGGGCGATCCAGTTTCCGCCGCATTCTCGGCGCAGTGCACCCTCGGGGCTCCCCGCCGCCCCGCGACGCGACGACACGGACGGAGCCGCAGTTGGAAACGGTTGTCATCGGCCTTCGCCGTCAGACCTCGGTGATCGCGGCGCTGATCATGCGCGAGATCCGGCTGCGCAACAGCCGCTACGCCTTCGCCTACCTGTTCGACCTGTTCGAACTCCTCGGCATGATCATCGTCATGTCGAGCCTGCGCGTCTTCGTCGGGTCGTCGCCGATGCTCGGCGACAGCGAGATCCTGTTCATCGCGTCGGGCCTGATCCCGATCTCGCTGTTCCGCACCGTCTCGACCAAGAGCGCGGCGGGCGTCTCGCAGAGCCGCGGCGGCAAGGCGTTGCCGGGCGTGTCGCTGCTCGACAGCGCCATCGCCAAGAGCTGCGTCGAGCTGTTCAACTACACCGTCCTCGCGATCCTGCTGCTGACGGTGCTGTGGGTGTTCGACGTCTCGATGTTCGCGGTGCCCTACGACATGGCGCCGCTGCTCGAGTGCTGGAGCGTGCTCTACCTGTTCGGCCTCGGGGTCGGCCTGATCAATTCGGTGATCATTCCGCATTTCCCGCTTTGGAACATCTTCTGGGGTGTGCTGACGCGCGGCCAGATCCTGCTCGGCGCGGTCTACAACGTGCCGGAATACATGCAGCCCTACATCCGCAACATCATCGTCTGGAACCCGATCGCGCATCTGGTCGCGCTGTTCCGCACCGGCATCTTTCCCGGGTACCCCGGCCACTTCATCGACATCGGCTATGCGACCCTTTGTGCGGCCGTCACCTTCGTGGTCGGCCTCGCCGTGCAGCGCACCGCCCGCCGCCGCCTCGCTTCGATCTGATCGCCGCGCGCCGTCGCGAAGCACTCGCCGGCAAGCTCGGGCGCAGGCGGCGCAATTTGCCGATCGCTTCGCATCCTGCGGCAGCCAAGAGCGCCAAGATCCTGCGAAAGCCCGCGAAAATCCGCCCCGGGCGATCGTTCCGGATCCGGAACGGCCGGTTGACGAAAGGTTAAGTTAACCATTCGTCAACCATTTCCGGCTCAGATCGGAGACGTTCATGGCCGGGTGCTCCGATGGATACCGCGACGACGATCCGCAAGACGATACGCTTTCGAGGCCGCAGCTTCCTCGCCCTGGTGCTCGCGCCGGAGGCGCCGCTGGCGGCGTGGCTGACGGAATTCGACGTGCTGCGCGAGCGCTCGCCGAGCTTCTTCGTCAACCGTCCGCTGGTGCTCGACGTCGGCGCGCTCGACCTCGACCGCGAGGCGCTGCAGACGCTGGTCGCCGACCTCTACGCCCGCAAGGTCCGCGTGCTCGGCATCGAGGGCGCCAAGGCCTCCGCGCTCGGCTTCGGACTGCCGCCGGGCCTGTCCGGCGGGCGCGTGGTCGACGACATTCCCGCCCCCGAGGACGAGACGCCCGCCGTCGGCGGCGCCGCGGCCGCCCCCGCCGGGCCGCCGCCGCAGGTGCCGGTTCCGGCCGTCGCGCCGGCCCTCTACATCGAGGCCCCGGTGCGGTCGGGCCAGTCGGTGATGTACCCGGAGGGCGACGTCACCATCGTCGGCTCGGTCGCCTCGGGCGCCGAGATCGTCGCCGGCGGCTCGATCCACGTCTACGGCGCGCTGCGCGGCCGGGCGATGGCGGGTTGCACCGGCAATCCCAAGGCGAGGATCTTCGCCCAGAAATTCGAAGCGGAACTCGTCGCCATCGACGGCCTCTACCAGATCGCCGACGAACTGAACCCCGAGTTGCGCGGTCGTCCGGTCCAGATCCGCCTGGAGGACGACACCATCTACATGTCCGCACTGGATTGAGCCGAAGGAACCCACCATGGCCAAGGTACTGGTAGTCACGTCAGGCAAGGGCGGCGTCGGCAAGACCACGACGACCGCCGCGCTCGGGGCGGCGCTCGCCCAGAGCGGCCAGAGCGTGGTCGTGGTCGACTTCGACGTCGGCCTGCGCAACCTCGACCTCGTCATGGGTGCCGAACGCCGCGTCGTCTACGACTTCATCAACGTGGTCCAGGGCGACGCCAAGCTCAACCAGGCCCTCATCAAGGACAAGCGGGTGGACATGCTCCACCTGCTGGCAGCGTCGCAGACCCGCGACAAGGACGCGCTCACCGAGGAGGGCGTCGCGCGGGTGATCGACGAGCTCCGCCAGCGCTTCGACTGGGTGATCTGCGACAGCCCGGCCGGCATCGAGCGCGGCGCCACGCTGGCGATGCGCCACGCCGACGTCGCCGTCGTCGTCACCAATCCCGAGGTGTCGTCGGTGCGCGACAGCGACCGCATCATCGGCCTGCTCGACGCCAAGACCATCCGTGCCGAACGCGGCGAGCGGATGGAGAAGTGCCTGCTCTTGACCCGCTACGACGCCGCCCGCGCCGAGCGCGGCGAGATGCTGAAGGTCGCCGACGTGCTGGACATCCTGTCGATCCCGCTGATCGGCATCATCCCGGAGAGCACCGCCGTCCTCAACGCCTCGAACCTCGGCTCGCCGGTGACGATCTCCAACCCGCAGAGCGCGGCGGCCCAGGCCTACCTGCAGGCGGCGCAGCGGCTGATGGGCATCGACATCCCCGTCACCGTTCCGGCCGAGCGGCGCAGCTTCTTCCAGGGCCTGTTCGGGCGGAGGGTGGCATGAGCCTTCTCAGCTTCTTCGGGCGGCGCACCACCGCGCCCCAGGCGCGCGAGCGCCTGCAGATCCTGCTCGCCCACGAGCGCATCGCCACCTCCGGCCAGCCGGACCTGCTCGCCAAGCTGCGCGAGGAGATCCTCGAGGTGGTCGGCCGCCACGTCGCGATCGAGCGCGACAAGGTGATCGTCAAGATGGAGCGCGGCGCCGGCGTCTCGACCCTCGAGGTCGACGTCGAGATCCCGAACGACGTCCAGATCACCAAGCGGGCCGTGGGCGCCTGACCGGCGGTCCCGCGCCGCGCGGGACTTCCACCGGCCTCGCAAGATCCCGAGGTGTCGGGACCTTGCGGGGTTTCGGCCGTCCGTCCGGCGCCCGGTCGGGCGCTGCCCGCCGCGACGGGCTCGGTCTCACGCCCGCGCGGCGTCGATCCAGGTCTCGATCGCGGCGAGGTCGACGGCGCGCGAGCTGTCCACTTCCAGCACCGGCCCGAGCCGCAGCGGCGACACCTCGCCGGCGCGGCGGGCGAGTTCGGGGGCGTAGTCCGGGCCGGGATGGCCGGGATGGCGCCGGCCGGCACGGGCGACGTAGCGCGCGGCGAGCACCTCGCCCGGCGCGTGGCACCACACCTCCAACACCCGTCCGACCCCGGCGCCGGCGATCAGCTCGGCGAGCCGCTCGCGCGTCACCACGCCGAACCAGGCGTCGAGCACGAAGACGGCGCCGTCCGGTCCGTCGGCGACCACGGCCCAGAGCGCGGCCATGGCGGCGCGGCCGAGCGCGCGGTTGTGCTCGCGGTCGCCGACGCCGACGGCGTCGAAGAACGGCTCCTTGACGCTGTCGAGGGTGAGCAGCGGCCAGGTCCGCGCCCGCGACAGGTGGCGCGAGACCGTGGTCTTGCCGCTCGCCGGCAGGCCGTTGACGAGGATCGCCGTCTTCACGACCGTCCGGCCCCGGAGAGGTGACGCGCGCCGCGGCCGGCGACCCGCTGGGCCCCGCCGTCGCGATGGTGCTCGATCAGCGCCGACAGCGCCGCGCCGATCACGCCGGCGTCGTCGCCGAGTTCGGCCGGGGCGACGGCGCAGCGGTACCAGTCGGCGAGCGGCGGCGCCTTGGCGAGGGCGCGGAAGGCGGCGCCGCCGAGGCCACCGCCGAGCAGCACCAGCTCGGGATCGAAGGCGGCGACCACGGTGTCGATCGCCGCGCGCAGCGGCGTCGCCCAGGCCCGGAGCAGGGTGTCGGCGCGCGGATCGCCGGCGGAGTCGGCGGCGAGCACCGCCTCGGCCGTGGTGCCGGCGGGCAGGCCGGCCTCGGCGACGAGGCGTCCGAAGGCGTTGCCCGACGAGGTCGTCTCGACGCAGCCGCGACGGCCGCAGGCGCAGGGCAGCCCGCCGACGTCGACCGTGACGTGGCCGAGCTGGCCCGCCGCCATCCGGCCGCGGACGATCTTGCCCTCCAGCATCACCGCGCCGCCGATGCCGGTGCCGATGGTGAACATCACCACGTCGTCGCGGCGCTTGCCGGCGCCGACGGCGATCTCGGCCACCAGCGCCATGTTGCAGTCGTTGTCGATCGCCGCCGGCTTGCCGAGGGCGGCCTGCAGCCGCTCGGCGAAGTCGAGCCCGGCGAAGTCGAGATAGCCGCCGGACAGCACCTTGCCGCGGCGGGCGTCGACCCGCCCGGGGATGCCGACGCCGACCGCGACGACGTCGGGTCCGTCGAGGAAGGCGGCGAGTTCGATCGCGCGGGCGATCGCCGCCTCGGGATCGCGGTCGATCCGCTCGGCGCGCTTCTCCAGGATGGTGCCGTCGGCGGCGACCCGGGCGAGGCGCAGGTTGGTGCCGCCGACGTCGATGCCGATCGCCTCGAGGTCAGCGTGCATCGGCGCCTCCGCGGCGGAAGCGGGCGACCACGGCCTTGATCTCCTCGAGGCGCGGCACCGCGATCGTGGTCAGCCGCTCGCGGGTCACGGCGCGGTCGAGCGAGATGCAGTCCTTCCAGAGAGAGCGGCCGGCGATGACGCCGGAGGCGCCGTTGCGCATGGCGGTCTCGACCTGGCCGAGGAAGGTGGCGTGGTCGACGCCGGCCGACAGCACCGCCCACGGCACGTCGCCGGCGAGCGCGGTGACGGCGGCGCAGGCCTCGGCGGTGCCGGGGAAGGGGATCTTGAGCAGCTTGGCGCCGAGTTCGAGGCACATCCTGGAACCCTCGACCACCAGTTCGGGCACCTTCGCCTTGTAGGCGGCGTCGTCCTCGCCGTCGAGCTTGTAGGTCAGGAACTCGACCACCAGCAGCAGATCCTCGGCGGCGAAGTCGGCGATGCAGCGCTTCAGGATCTCGACGTTGTGGCCGTTGGCCTCGGGCCGGTCGGAGCGCAGGTAGACCATGATCTTGCCGCCGGTGCCGCCGAGCCGGCGCACGCGGGCGGCGTCGACGCCCTTGACCAGCTTGGAGAGTCGGTAACCCTCCGGCGTCAGGTCGAAGCCGCTGTCGTCGAGGCCGATCAGCAGGCCGGTGTCGCGGGAGATCACGCCGTCGTCGACCACGGACGGCACGGCGCAGACCGGATCGAGCAGCACGCAGGAGGCCTTCGAGGCCAGGTACTTGGTGATGTCGGCCTTGGTGGCGCCGAGAACGTCGATGCCGATCTTCGCCTGCACCTCGGGATCGGACGACAGCAGCGTGCGCATGCCGCCGCGCTGGTCGCAGGCGATCACCATCATGGCGCCGTCGGCGTCGCAGATCTGCTGGTAGCCGCGCCGTTCGGCGGTGGTCATGGCGGTCATGTCTCGAGTCTCCTGGTCGGCCGCCGGGAGGGGGCGGCCTCGTGTGCGAAGGATGGGCTCAGTTCGGGGCGAGGACGAGGGCGGCGGCACCGACGAGGCCGGCGTCGGGACCGAGCGCGGCGGGCACCACCGCGACGTCGCGGAAGGCGGGCATCGCCCGCGTCGCGACGGCGTCGGCGATCACGGGGGCGAACAGGTCGAACAGGGCGGAGAGGCCGCCGCCGATCACCACGACCTCGGGCGAATAGAGGTGGATCAGGCCGACGATGCCGGCGCCGAGCCGGCGCGCCTCCTCGGCGACGAGGGCGAGGGCGGCCGGGTCGCCCTCGCGGGCGGCCGTGCCGACGTGGCGGGCGTCGGCGGGGGCGGTTCCGGCGAGAGCGGCGATTCGGCCGGCGGGATCGGCGGCGGCGGCGCGACGCGCCTGCCGGCCGAAGGCGGTGCCGGAGGCGACCGCCTCCCAGCAGCCGCGGTTGCCGCAGCTGCAGACGACGTCGTCGTCGGTGACGATCATGTGGCCGACGTGGCCGGCAAGGCCGCCGCGGCCGCGCAAGAGCCGACCGTCGCAGACGACGCCGCCGCCGATGCCGGTGCTGACCGTCACGTAGACGAAGTGGCGCCGGCCGATGGCGGCGCCGAAGCGCCACTCGCCGAGGGCGGCGGCATGACCGTCGTTGTCGATCGCGACCGAAAGGCCGAGGGCGGCGGCGAGGCGCTCGCGCAAGGGAAAGCCGTGCCAGCCGGCGAGCGTCGGCGGTCCGGTGACGACGCCGGCCTCGGCGTCGAGCGGGCCCGGCGCGCCGACGCCGACCGCGACCGGACGGGCGCCGGCGAGGTCGAGGTCGGCGACGAGCCCGGTCATCTGGGCGAGCACGGCCTCGGGGCCGCCGGCGGCGTCGGTGCGGGTCGAGCGGCGCGCCAGCAGGCGACCGTCCTCGGCCACCAGCGCGGCGCGCAGCTCCGTTCCCCCGAGGTCGATGCCGACGGCCGTGCGCATGGCTCAGCCCGGTCCCGGCAGGCCGTGGGCCCAGGCGATCCGGGCGGCGAGGTCCGGCGCTCCGAAGGCGAGCGAGCCCATCACCACGGTGTCCGCGCCGGCGGCGCGCAGCGCGGGCACGGTGGTGTCGCGGATGCCGCCGTCGGCGGCGAGCACGGTGCCGCCGGGGCGGCCGGCGGCGGCGATCAGGGCGCGCGCCTCGCCGAGGCGGCCGGTGGCGGCCGGCGACAGCGACTGGCCCTTCACGCCGATGGCGGTGCCGAGCAGCGTCAGGAAGGCGAGCCGCGGCAGCACGGGCGCGACCGCCGCGACCGGCGTGTCCCACTTCAGCACCACGCCGGCGGCGACGCCGAGATCGTCGAGGCGGTCGAGCGCCGGCACCAGCGCGGCGTCGTTCTCAAGGTGGACGCTGACGAGGTCGGCGCCGGCGTCGACGAACTGGTCGATCTGGTCGAGGAGGATCGCGTCGGCCACCATCAGGTGGACGTGGATCGGCTTGTCGGTGAGTTCGCGGACGCGGGCGACCTGATCGGGGAAGAACAGGAAGGACGGCGCGAAATGGCCGTCGGCGACGTCGACGTGCCAGACGTCGGCGTGGGCGTCGGCGCGCGCGACGTCGTCGGCGAGGCGGACGAGGTCGGCGGACCACAGCGAGAATTCGCAGAGCAGCCGGTGCTTCGGCAGGGCGGAGAGGCGGTCGGGTCGGGTCATCGGGTGGCGGATCCGGGGAGGGCGGCGAGGAAGTCGGCGATGGCGGCGGCGACTTCGGCGGCGTGGCGGGCGCGGTCGTCGGCCTTGGGGTGGACGACGATCAGGCGCGCGCCGGGGATCGCGGCGGCAAGGGCCTCGGCGGTCGCCATCGGGTGGATCGCGTCGCGGGTCGTGCCGATCACCAGCGTCGGCACCGCGAGGGCGGCGAGGTCCTCGCGCGGGATGCCGGGGCCGTCGGCGGAGATCCGCGTCAGGAGCGCCGCGGTGGTCGCGATTGGCTCGCGGGCGAAGAAGCCGAGGAGCGAGGCGAGGTTGTCCGGCGCCTCGGCGGCGAGCGTCCGCGCGGCGTCGGACGCCTCGAACAACCGCCGCGCCTCGGCCGGCGGATGCGCGGCGAGGAGGTCGCCGACCAGCACGTTGGCGGAAAGGTTCGCCGGATTCGGATCGGCGACCCAGGCGGGCCGGACCAGCACCAAGGCGCGCACCAGCGCCGGCCGGCGCACCGCGAGCCGCGTCGCGATCGCCGCGCCCATCGAGACGCCGCCGAGCGCGACCGGGCCGAGGCGCTCCGCCTCGATCACGGCGGCGACGTCGCCGGCGAAGGTCGCGATCGAGAAGGCCGATGCTTCGCCGGATTCGGATCCGCCGTGACCGCGGCAGTCGAGGGTGAGGACGCGATGGCCGGCGAGACGATCGGCGACGTCCGCGATGGCGGCGGCGCTGCCGCAGAGGCCGTGCTGCAGCACCAGCGCCGGGCCGTCGCCGCGGTCGTGGAGGTCGAGGCGGAGGCCGTCGCGTGCGAACGGTCGGACGGTCATCGCCGCGCCTCGGTCAGCGGCCGCAGGAAGGCGGCGACGTCGGCAGCCTCGCCGGCGTCGAGGCCGTGGGTGACCAGCGGGCCGTCGAAGCCGGCGGCGGCGAGGGTCGCGACGAAATGCGGGAAGTCGACGACGCCGCGGCCGGCGGCGGCGAAGGCGCCGTCGGGACGGCGGTCCTTGGCGTGGGCCATGGCGATGCGGGAGCCGAGCCGGGCGACGGCGTCCTCGACGAGGCCGCGGCGGACGTCGGCGGCGGCGACCTCGAACAGGTTGGCGGGGTCGAGGACGATCTTCAGCCGGGGCGAACCGACCTCCACGATCAGCCGCTCGGCGCGGGCGGCCGAGGACACCACGTTGGCGAGTTCGGGCTCGATGCCGAGGTCGACGTCGAAACGCTCGGCGATCGCGGCCGCCTTCTCCATCTCGGTGACGAGGTCTTCCCAGGCGTCGGGACGGTCGTTGTCCGGGTGGTGGCGCCACTGGTCGTCGGGATCGCGTGTGCCGGTGCAGAGCGTGATCATGCCGGTGCCGATCGCCGCGCAGGCGGAGGCGAGCACGGCGAGCCGGCGCAGGCCGTCGAAGCGGACGGCGAGGTCGGGGTGGATCATGTTGTAGGTGCCGGACACCGCGGCGATCGCGACGCCGGTGGCGGCCGCGGCGGCGGCGACCGTGGCGGCGGCGGCCTCGGGGATCTCGTCCGGCATCGCCGGCAGGCCGAGGCAGGCCATGTTGAACTGGACGCAGTCGTAGCCGGCGGCGCGGGCGGCGCCGAGCACGGTCGCGGCGTCGGTGCCGGGGAAGGTCTTGGCGAAGATACCGAGGCGCATCAGACCGCTCCCTCGACCTGGTCGAGGCGCACCGGCCGACGCGTCTCGGCGGAGCGGGCGATCGCGACCATGGCGCGCACGCTGGCCACGCCGTCGGCGGCCGAGGCGCCGGTCATCGGCGCGCCGTCGAGGATCACGTCGGCGAAGCCCTCGACCTGACGGCGGTAGAAGTGGCCGTCGGCGCCGAGGACGCGGCGGGTGGTGCCGTCGGCCTCGTGGAAGATGTCGACCTCGCTGGTCTTGTAGTACCAGGGGTTGAAGGTCTTGCCGAGAATGCTGCCGTTCTCGCCGTAGATCTGGAAACCCTCGTGCCAGTCCATGCGGACGGCGACGGTGAGGTCGAGGTGGCCGAGGGTGCCGTCGGCGAAGGCGACGTCGACGAACCAGCAATACGCTCCGAAGCGCTCGGAGAGGCGGGCGTCGACCTCGACGATGTCGCCGGCGAAATAGCGCGCGACGTCGACGAGGTGGCAGCCGTGCGCCAGCATGAAGTAGCGCCGCTTGTCGGCCTTGGGATCGCCGGCGGGACGGCGCGCGTTCCGGCTGGTCACGATCAGCGGCTGGACCGCGTCGGTCATCGGGTAGCGGTGGGTGCTGTCGCAGTACCAGGCCTTGAGGGCGAGGCGCTGGCCCATGCCGTCGTCGACGAAGGCCTTGGCGGCCTGGAGGCCGGCGTCGAAGCGCTTCATGTGGCCGACCTGGAGCACGAGGCCGGAGCGCGCGACGGTGCGGGCGAGGTCCTCGACCTCCTCGACGGCGACGCCGAGCGGCTTCTCGCAGAGCACGTGCTTGCCGGCGGCGAGCGCCTTCAGGGCGGCCGGCACGTGGAAGGCGTCGGAGGTGGCGACGATCACCGCCTCGACCTCGGGGTCCGCCAGCATGGCATCGTAGTCGGCGTAGCTCTTCGCCGGCGCGTGGGTCGCGGCCATGCGCGCGCGGAGGTCGTCGGCGACGTCGCAGATCGCGAAGAGGTCGGCGTTGCGCGCCTTGGTGCAGCTCTCGAAATGGGCGGCCTGGGCGATCGGGCCGCAGCCGAGCACGCCGATCCTCAGCCTGCGTTCGTCCTTGCGGGGCATAAGGGTCCACTCCGGATCAGGGTGGGGCGGCCGCCGGCCCGGGGGGAGAGGCACCCGCCGGGGGAGGGCGGCGGGCGGGCCGGCGGCGGCCCGAGGGCGGTGGCGATCCGGGCGGACGTGCCGCGGCCGGATCGTCACGGGCCGGCGGTCAGCCGCCGACCATGAGCTTGACGACCTCGTCGTGGTTGGTCTCGGCGATCCGCCGTTCGCCGGCGAGCTGGCCGCGGCGCAGCACGACGATGCGGTCGGCGACCGCGAAAATGTCCTGGAGGTTGTGGGAGATGAAGATGATCCCCTGCCCCTGGGACTTCAGCGTCCTGACGAGCTGGACCACCTTGCGCTGCTCGGGCACGCCGAGGGCGGCGGTCGGCTCGTCCATGATCAGGACGCGGGCCTTCCAGTAGATCGCCCGGCCGATCGCCACCGCCTGACGCTGGCCGCCGGAGAAACGGCCGACCGGGGCGTCGAGGCGGTTCACGTGGAAGTCGAGGCGGGCCATGGTCTCGCGGGCGGCCTCGGCCATCTTGGCGCGGTCGATCACCGGGAGGACGCCGAGGATCTTCCGCATCGGCTCGCGGCCGAGGAAGATGTTGGCGCCGATGGTCAGGTTGTCGGCGAGCGCGAGGTCCTGGTAGATCGTCTCGATGCCGTGGCCACGGGCGGCCTCCGGGGTCGGGAAGTGGACCGGCTGGCCGGCGAAGCGGATCTCGCCCTCGTCCGGCTGGTAGACGCCGGAGATGGTCTTGATCAGGGTCGACTTGCCGGCGCCGTTGTCGCCGGCGAGGGCGACGCACTCGCCCGGCATCAGCCGCATCGAGACGTCCTTGAGGGCCTGGACGCCGCCGAAGCGCTTGGCGACGCCGCGGACTTCGAGGATGGGTTCGGACGTGGTCGCGGCCATTGCTCAGCGGTCCCCGAGGCGGTGCTGGGTCTGGTCGACGAGCACCGAGATGATGATGACCACGCCGACCGCGACGAACTGCCAGAACGGCTCGACGTTGATGAAGACGAGGCCGTACTGGATCACCGCGATCACCAGCGCGCCGGCGACGGTGCCGAGGATGGTGCCGGAGCCGCCGAACAGGCTGGCGCCGCCGATCACCACCGCGGCGATCGAGTCGAGCAGCAGGGGCTCGCCGGCCTGGGCGGCACCGGCGGTGAAGCGGGCGGCGTAGAGCACGCCGCCGAGGCCGGCGCAGAGCGCGGACAGCAGGTAGAGCTTCTGCTTGTGGCGGGAGACGTCGATGCCGGCGCGGGCGGCGGCGTTCTCGCTGGCGCCGATGGCGTAGGTGTGCTGGCCGAAGCGGGTCTGCGACAACAGGTAGTGCATCGCCAGCAGGAACAGCACGGCGACAACGACCACGGTCGGCACGCCGAGCACGCGGCCGTTGCCGAGGGCGGCGAACCAGGAGTTCGAGACCGGCACGGTGGTGCCGCCGGCGATCAGGAAGGCGGTGCCGCGGGCGACGCCGAACATGCCGAGCGTGCCGATGAAGGGCGGCACCTGCAGCTTGGCGATCAGGAGGCCGTTGATGATGCCCGGCAGGGTCGAGACCGCGACGCCGGCGAGGATGCCGACCAGCATGGCCGGGAACGGCGGCATGGCGGTGCCGGCGAGGTTGGTGGCATGGGCGGCGACCACGGCCGACAGGCCCATGATGAAGCCGATCGACAGGTCGATGCCGCCGGAGATGATCACGAAGGTCGAGCCGAGCGCCAGCAGCAGCGGCGCCACGGCGAAGATCGTGATCGACTGGAGATTGTAGGCCGAGCCGAAGAAGGTGGTCTGGTAGGCGACCTGGGCCCACACCTCGAAGAACACGACCAGGAAGGCGAGGAAGAGCCAGGCGCGCAGCTGCGCCAGCTTGGCGATCACGCGCATCGCCCCGCCGGAGGCGGGAGTCGGCGCGCCGACCGTTCGGGCTGGAGTGGACATCGGCCGATCCATTTCTGTCGGGGGGTCGGAAGACCGGGGCGGTGCCGCCGGGAAGGGGCGCCGGGCGGGGCGCCGGGTGTGCGCGGCCGGCCGTCGAGGGCCGGCGGGCGGGTGGTCGGTCGGGGCGTGGCCGTCCTCCCGGCGGCCCGGCGCGGGGCCGGACCGCCGGGCGGCGGGGATCACTCCTGGTAGACGAACTTGGCGACGTTCGGGTCTTCGATGTTGGTCTTGTCCATCACGGTGAAGCCGGTGCCGATCGAGGTCGGGACCGACTGGCCGGTCAGGTGGGCGTAGGCGGCCATGACGCCGAAGTAGCCGATCTCGGCCGGGTGCTGGGCGATCGCGATGTCGACGAGGCCGGTCTTCAGGTTGTCGACAATCGAGGTCGGGGCGTCGAAGGCGACGACCTTGACGGCGCCGGACTTGCCGGCCTGCTGCACGCCGTTGGCGGCGCCGAGGGCGGAGAACAGGTTGGCGCCGAACACGCCGACGAGGTCGCCGTTGCGGGCGATCACCGACTGCAGCTGCGAGGCCGCCTTGTTGGCGTCGTTGTCGTTGTACTGGGTGTCGAGCACCTCGATGCCCGGGAAGTTCTTCATCTCGTCCTTGAAGCCTTCCTCGCGCTGGTCGGTCGTCGAGATGCCGGGCTTGACGTTGGAGACGTAGACCTTGCCCTTCTCGCCGACGGCCGCGGCGAGCGCGCGGGCCGCCATGCGGCCGCCGAGCACGTTGTCCGAGGCGACGTAGGAGATCGGGAAGTCGGCGTCGCCGGCGCCGGTCTGGTACTTGCCGGTACCGATGAAGGTGTCGACGGTGACGACCGGGATGCCGGCGTCGATCGCCTTGCGCAGCGGCTCGACCAGCTGGGTCTTGTCGGTCGGGGCGATCAGGATGGCGTCGGGCTTGCGGGCGATCACCGCGTCGAGCACGGGCACCTGCAGCACCGGGTTGAAGTCGGGCGCGCCCTGGAACACCAGCTCGGCGCCGACGGCGGCGGCGGCGGCCTCGGCGCCCTTGCGCATCGAGATGTAGAAGGCGTCGGTGGTCAGGCCCGGGACCAGGGCGATGGTGAACTTCTTGTCGGCGGCCTCGGCGGCACCGGCGAGCGCGGCGACGCCGACGGCCAGGGCGGCGACGGCGGTGAACAGCTTCCTCATGGCGTTTCCCCTCTCCTCCACGTGGGCCGCGGTGTCCCTTCGCGGGACCTCCTCCCGGCGGCCGGTCGACGATCCGGGCGCGGCGGCCCGGATGGCGCCCGTCGGGCGCGCGGCGGACCGCCGGAGGGCGATGCCCGCCGCCGCACCCTCCCAGGTGCCGCGGCTCTCCCCGGTCCGAGGGGCAGACTAGGGGTGTGCCCCGAAGTGGTCAAGCCAAAAGTTTCCGCGGATAAAATTTGGAATTTGCAGATGCAAATTTGAGAAAAGCGTTATTGCACCATAACTTATCGCCGAATTGGCGCCGCATTCACGCCGCAGTGCAGCATGACAAAGCGCGGTGCGGGGACGAAATCCGGGGCCGAATGTAAAGTCCGATGTTCGCGCGGAAAAAATTCCGTGTTATCCAGAACCCCGCGGGACGTTTACGGCGTGCGCCTTCGGTCGCGTCGCGCGAGCCGCGAATTCGTGGCACGGTCCGCCGGCGGGTGCGGGGTTCGGTGGGGATGTCGGAGCGCAAGGTCAGGAACATGGTGGAGTTCGCGGAGGTGAGCGGCCTGTCCCGCCCCACCATCGCGAAATACTTCGCCGATCCCGCCAGCGTCCGGCCGCAGACCCGCCAGCGCATCGAGGCGGCGCTGGTCAGGCACGACTTCCGCCCCAACCTGTTCGCGGTCAACCTCAACAAGAAGACGTCGAACACCATCGGCGTCGTGGTGCCCGACACCACCGACCCGTTCTACGCCGACCTCGTCCGCCACATAGAGCTCGACTGCGCCGCCAACGGCTATCTCGTGGTGGTGCTGAGCTCGCACGGCGACCCGCGCATGGAGGCGCGGTCGATGGACTCGCTCCTGATGATGCGCGTCGCCGGCGCCATCGTCGCCCCGCTCGGCCTCGACACCGACGTCGGCATGGTCGACAGCCTGCGCGCGCGGGTGCCGGTGGTATTCCTCGACAGCCGCCTGGACGACCGCTCGCCCTTCGTCGGCACCGACAACTTCCAGAGCATCGGGCTCATTACCGAGTATCTCTGCCGCACCGGCGACCGGCCGACCTATCTCGAACTGCCCGCCGTCAACCACAACGGCGACCAGCGCCGCGACGCCTACGTCCGCACCATGGAGCGGCTCGGTCTCGCGCCCGAGGTGATCACCCTCGGCAGCGCCCACAGCTGGCGCTTCGAGGACGTCGGCCATGCCGAGACCCTGCGCCTCCTCGAAGGCACCGGCCTGCCGACCGCGACTGTGCTGTGCTGCAACGACCGGCTGGCGCTCGGCGTGATGGCCGCGGCCTACCAGTCGGGCATTCGCGTCGGCCGCGGGCCCGGCTGCCAGCTCCGCGTCGCCGGCCACGACGACCAGCCGCACAGCCGCCATCTCTGCCCGCCGCTGACGACGGTGGCGCAGGACGTCCGACAGCTCGGCAGCCGCTGCGTCGACATCCTGCTCGCCCGCCTCGACGACGGCGCCGACATCCGCCCCGAGCAGATCGCGCTCGAGGCCCGCCTGATGATGCGGGCGTCGGCCTGATCGGGTTCAGCCCGGCAGCGCCTCGACCGCGATTCGGTAGCCGGTGGTGAAGGGGTGGCCGGCGCGGAAGGAAACGGCGGTGGCGATCCCGGCGGCGCCGAGCGGGCCGCCGCCGGCGCGGGCGAGGCCGGCGCCGAGGTCGAACGGGGCCGCGACCGGCTCGACGCCGATGGCGCGGAAGCGGCCGTTCCAGGGCGCGAAGCCGCGGCCGCCGTTGGAGATCCAGATCAGGCAGGCCGGCAGCACGGCGCCGTCCCAGGTCAGCGTGGCGCGCCAGCCCTCGGCGCGGTTCTCGTAGGCGATCCGGCCGGCAAGGCCGGTCAGGAGGACGAGGTCCTCGCTGGCGCCGGCAAGGTCGAGGGCGGACAGGTCGGTGCCGCCGCCGTCGCGGTTCGGCACCGCCCGCGGCGACACTCCGCGCCGGTCGGGGGCGAAGCGGCTCCGACCCGGCTCGGCGTCGATCGGAAAGGTCCAGGCGCGGACGTCCTCGCCGGCGAAGACGAGGCCGGCGCCGCGCGGATCGTCGGGCAGGCGGAAGGTCGGGTGCAGGCCGATCGGCAGGACGGTGTCGCGGCGAGCGTGAACGGTCAGCGAGAAGTCGATCGCCGCCGCGCGCTCGTCGGCGCGCACGGTGCGCTCCAGCCAGCGCACCGGGTGCGGGGCGGGGTAGCCGATGGCGGCGAGCACGCCGCCGGCCTTCTCGGCCATCAGCATCCAGTCGGCGTTGGCGCCGTGGCCGTGCGGCTCGGCGTCGACCACCGGTGCTTCGGGAACGGTCCAGTCCGCCGGCAGCGCCGGCGGCGGCGTCGGCATGCCGAAGGGCACGCAGGGCCATTCGCCGGAGAGGCCGCGTAGGATGCCGGGCAGGTCGTCCGGCAGGTCGGGCTCGCCGGCCCAGGGCGCCGCGGCGAACGGATCGACGAGCCGGCCACCGCCGAGGTCGAAGCGGCAGTCGGCCAGCATGGCGCCGAGCGGCCGGACCGCGCCGGAGACGCGCGGCGCGGTGAAGCGGACGGGTCCGGCGGAGCCCTGCACCTCAGCGCACTCCGAGGCCGGCGGTGAGGCCGCCGTCGATACGGTGGTCGGAGCCGGTGACGAAGCCGGCCTCGTCGGAGGCGAGGAAGGCGACCAGCGCCGCGACCTCCTCCGGCTCGCCGATCCGGCCGATCGGGTGGGCGGCGCCGAAGCGGGCGAACACCGCCTCGACGTCGGCGTCGTCGCCGTCGAAGGTGCGGGCCGCGAGCGCCAGGATCGGGGTCCGCACCGAGCCCGGACTGACCGAGACGACGCGGATGCGGTCGGGCGCGAAGTCGAGCGCCATCGCCCGGGTCAGCGCGTGGATCGCGCCCTTGGAGGCGACGTAGGCGGCGACGCCGGCCTGGCAGGCGTGGCCCTGGACCGAGGAGATGTTGACGATCGCTCCGCCCTCGCCGCTCCGGCGCATCAGCGGCACGCCGTAGTGGGCGGCGAGGTGGATCGAGCCGACGTTGACGGCGAGGCAGCGCAGGAAGGTCTCGGGCGCGGTGGCGACGGCGTCGCCGTAGGGGTGGATCGCCGCCGAGTTCACGATCACGTCGAGCCGGCCGTGGCGCGCGGCGATCTCGGCGACCGCCGCCTCGACCTCGGCGGGCACCGAGACGTCGGTGCGCCGGACGGTGAGCGCGAGGCCGGCGGCGTCGGCGTCGGCGGCGAGCGCGGCGTTGCCGGCCTCGTCGATGCCGAGGGCGACGACGGTGGCGCCGTCGCGGGCGAGGCGCAGCGCGCCGGCGCGGCCGATGCCGGTGGTTCCGGTCACGAGCGCGACCTTGCGGCTCCAGTCTGTCACGTCGGCTTCCTCCGGCTGGACCCGCGGCGCCGCGGGGCGGCCGCGCCGCGCTCGGGCGCGGCGGGCGCGATGTACTCGAGGCCGGCGTCGAGGTGCCGGCTGACCCTGTAGGCGTAGGAGATGCGGTCGCCGGAGGTCAGCGCCTCCAGGATGCCGCGGTGCTCGGCGACGGTGGAGTCGCGGGCGCGGCGCAGCGCCTTGCCGGTCTCCATCACCGTCAGCATCACCGGGCGCAGGATGCCGTAGATCTCGGCGAGGGTGCGGTTGCCGGCGAGGCCGACCAGTTCGGCGTGGAAGTCGTAGTCGGCGGCTGTGGCCTCGGCCGGGCCTTCCGCGGCGGCCATGCGCTCGATCGAGCCCTCGAGGCGGGCGACCGCCTCGGGTGTCAGCCGCCCGACCAGGGCGTCGAACAGGTTGACCTCGACGAGGCGGCGGAAGCCCTGGACGTCGCGGAAGGTGTCGGCCGACAGGTCGATGGCGAAGGAGAACACGTTCATCACCGCGGCGCGGCGGTTGTCGGTGATGACGGCGCCGACCTTCTGGCGGCTCTCCAGCACGCCGAAGGCGCGCAGCATCCGGATCGCCTCGCGCACGGTGTTGCGGCTGGCGCCGAACATGGCGGCGAGTTCGGTCTCGGCGGGCAGGACGTCGCCGACACCGAGGCCGCGGGTGCGGATCAGCTCGCGGATGCGCACGACGGTCTGGTCGACCGCCGAGCCCTCGGCCGCCGTCCGCTCCTCCGCCGGGGCCGTGTCCGCCGTCTTCGCCACCGCCGCGTCCTCCCGCGGCCATCTAAGCCGCGGCCGGGCGGCGAGGCAAGCTATTGTCGGTGGATTGACCGTTCCGAGTCGGCATATGCTGCCCGACATCGACCAATTGACCGATGATACGGGGAGGTTCCCATGCTGCAGTCCTGGCGCTGGTTCGGACCGGAGGACCCGATCCCGCTGGCGCACGTCCGACAGGCCGGCGCGACCGGCGTGGTGACGGCGCTGCACCACATCTACGACGGCCGGGCCTGGACCGACGACGACGTCGCGGCGCGCAAGGCCCTGATCGAGGCGGCCGGGCTGACCTGGGCGGTGTGCGAATCGATCCCGGTGCCGACCGCGATCAAGCTGCGCACCGGGCCGTGGCGGCGCTATCTCGACCAGTGGAAGGACAGCCTCGCCGCGCTCGGGCGGGCCGGCGTGCCGGTGGTCTGCTACAACTTCATGCCGGTGGTCGACTGGACCCGCACCAACCTCGCCCATGCGATGCCGAGCACCGGCCTCGCGCTGCGCTTCGACCTGCCGGACTTCGTCGGCTACGACGTCTTCGTGCTGCGCCGCCCGCACGCCGCCGACGACTATCCGGCCGCCCTCGTCGAAGAGGGCCGCCGCCGGATCGAGGCGATGGACGCGGGCGCGGTCGAGACGCTCGAGCGCAACGTCATCTGCGGCCTGCCCGGCGGCGAGGACAGCTACACCCGCGAGACCATCGCCGCCCGGATCGCCGAGTTCGGCGGCGTCGGCGACGCGGTGATGCGGGCCAACCTGATCGACTTCCTGAAGGAGGTGGTGCCGGTTGCCGAGGAGCACGGCGTGCGGCTCGCGATCCACCCGGACGACCCGCCGTTCTCGCTGTTCGGCCTGCCGCGCATCGTCTCGACCGCGGCCGACGCGCGGACGATCCTGGATGCCGTCGACGTTCCCGCCAACGGCCTGACGCTCTGCGCCGGCTCCTACGGCTCGCGGCCCGACAACGACCTCGTCGCGATGGCGGAGGCCTTCGGACCGCGCATCCACTTCGTCCACCTGCGCAACGTCGCGCGCGACGCGGACGGCTCCTTCACCGAGTCCGACCATCTCGACGGCGACGTCGACATGGTCGCGCTGATCGGCGCGCTCCTCGCCGAGGAGGCGCGCCGCCGCGCCGAGGGCCGGCCCGACGCCGAGATCCCGATGCGGCCCGACCACGGCCACCTGCTCGGGACCGACGGCGAGCGCCGCTCCAACCCGGGCTATTCCTACATCGGCCGGCTGAAGGGCCTCGCCGAACTGCGCGGCGTGATGCACTGCCTCGGCCACGGCTGAGGCGCCGAACGGCGAGGTCCGGCGGCGCGAGGCGCCCGGACCCCGCCGTTCAGGCGTCCCTCGCGCGCAGTACGAAGCGCTGGATCTTGCCGGTGGAGGTCTTCGGCAGGGCGTCGACGAAACGGACCGAGCGCGGGTACTTGTAGGGTGCGATGGTCGCTTTGACGTGGTCCTGCAGCTCGCGGACCAGCAGGGGACCGGGGTCGAAGCCCGGCGCCGGCACCACGAAGGCCTCGACGATCTCGCCGCGCGCCTCGTCGGGCGCGCCGACCACGGCGCATTCGGCGACGGCGGGATGGGCGAGCAGCGCGGCCTCGACCTCGGGTCCGGCGATGTTGTAGCCGGCGGAGACGATCATGTCGTCGCTGCGGGCGGCGAAGCGGAAATAGCCGTCCTCGTCCTGGACGAAGGCGTCGCCGGTGACGTTCCAGCCGTCGCGGACGTATTCGCCCTGGCGGGGATCGTCGAGGTAGCGGCAGCCGGTCGGCCCGCGCACGGCGAGGCGGCCGACGGTGCCGCGCGGCACCTCGCGCAGGACGTCGTCGACCACCTTGGCCTCGAAGCCCGGCACCGGACGGCCGGTGCGGCCCGGGCCGTGGTCGTCGAGCGTGTTCGAGATGAAGACGTGCAGCATCTCGGTGGAGCCGATGCCGTCGAGGATCGGCGTGCCGGTGCGGGCGGTCCAGGCCTCGTAGACCGGCGCCGGCAGCGTCTCCCCGGCGGAGACCGCGACGCGCAGCGAGGAGAGGTCGGCGCCCTCACCGACCGCGGCCAGCATGGCGCGGTAGGCGGTCGGCGCAGTGAAACAGATGGTGGCCTTGTAGGTCTCGACGATGCGCACGAGGTTCGGCGGCGTCGCGGTCTCGATCAGCGCGGCGGCGGCGCCGAATCGCAGCGGGAACACGGCGAGGCCGCCGAGGCCGAAGGTGAAGGCGAGCGGCGGCGAGCCGACGAAGACGTCCTCGGGCACGACGCGGAGCACGTGGCGGGCGTAGGTGTCGGCGATCGCCAGGATGTCGCGGTGGAAGTGCATGGTCGCCTTCGGCACGCCGGTGGTGCCGGAGGTGAAGCCGAGCAGGGCGACGTCGTCGCGGCCGGTGCGCACCGCCTCGAAGGTCACCGTCTGGTCGAGCGCGGCGCGGTCGAGCTCGGCGTCGTGGTTGGCGGTGCCGTCGAAGCCGACCACCGTCTTCAGGAACCGGCTGGTCTTGGCGCAGGCGACCAGTTCGTCGAGGATGCGGGTGTCGCAGAGCGCGAGGCCGATCTCGGCCTTGTCGACGATCTTGGCGAGTTCGCCGGCGCGCAGCATCGGCATGGTGTTGACGACGACGGCGCCGGCCTTGGTGGCGGCGAGCCAGCAGGCGACCATCGCCGGGTTGTTGGCCGAGCGGATCAGGATTCTCTGGCCCGGCACCACGCCGTAGGTCTCGACCAGGGTGCGGGCGAGCCGGTTGGTCCAGTCGGTCAGTTCCTTGTAGGTGCGCCGGCGGCCGTTGCCGATCAGCGCGACGCGGTCGCCGAAGCCGCGTTCGACCATGCGGTCGGTCAGTTCCACGGCGGCGTTGAGGACCTCGGGATAGGCGAGGTCGCCCTGCGGCATCGCCGGCCAGGCCTCCAGCGGCGGCAGGCGGTCGCGCGCGAAGCTGTCGACGTGGATCGATGGACCGAGCATCGCCTGACCCCTCCCGAAGGCCGCCAGCCGGCACCGGACCGCGGCGCCGGCCGTCCCCGGCGCACGCGGTCCTCCGCCCCGCGGAGGGGGCCGACCCGTGCCGAGGCTGGCACGGGCGGCGAGATGTTTCAAGTCTAAACTATTTGGTTGGCGACCCACCCGCGCGGCGGCGGATCGCGGCGGCGAGGCCGTCGGCGAGGTCGCGGGCGTAGCTGTGCGGCACCAGCATCTCGAACGCGTCCGGTCCGGTGCGGGTCAGGTGGACGGCGACGAGGCCGTAGAGCGTCGCGGCCGACGCGCCGGGCGGGAAGGCGGCGGGGTCGAGGTCGATCCCGGTGCCGGTGGCGGCGAGGTCGGCGGCACTCGGGCCGGAGAGAACGAGACGCGTCCAGCCGTGGCCGACGTCGAGCACCACCGCGTCGGCGGCGATCGCGGCGGCGCGGCGGCGGATCTCGTCGGGCGCGAGCGGCGCGTCGCCGGCGATCAGCCAGCCGTCCGGCCCGGTCGGCCGGACCGTGTGGGGGCCGCAGTCGCCGAGGGCGGCGAGCGCGGCGGCATCCGGCCGGCGGCCGCGGCGCGCGACGACCTGGAGCACCGCGCCGTCGGCGAGGGCGGCGAGACGGATCGATCCGTCGGCGGCCGCGAGCGCGAAGGGCGCGACGGCCGGGCGGAGGGCGGGGGCGGTGTCAGCCATGGATGCGTCCGAAGCTCGGGTCGACGAAGACCGGCGGCACGATGCGGGCGGCGGTGCGCTCGCCGTCGAGGCCGTTCCAGACCACCACCTCCTCGCCGTGGCGGGCGCGGCCGCCCTTCACGAGCGCGAGGGCGACGGCGGAGCCGACGTGCGGCGACAGCGTCGCGGAGGTGACGTGGCCCTGGTCGTTCTCCAGCGTCTCGGCGTCGCCGCGGCGGAGCACGTGCGATCCGGTGCGCAGCACGCCGGCCGGATCGAGCGGCAGCAGGCCGACCAGTTGCGGCCGGTCGGGCGCGACGAGGCCCTCGCGGTCCAGCATCCGCCGGCCGACGAAGTCCGGCTTGTCGCGGGCGACGCGGTCGCCGTGGCCGAGGTCGTCGGCGGTGACGGTGCCGTTGATCTCGGCGTGGGTGGCGAAGCCCTTCTCGACCCGGAGCACCGCCATCGCCTCGACGCCGTAGGGCGTGATGCCGTAGGGCGCGCCGGCGGCCATGGCGGCGTCGGCGAAGGCCTCGGCGAAGCCGGCGGGCACGGCGACCTCGAAGGCGAGTTCGCCGGAGAAGGACAGCCGGAACAGCCGGCCCTCGACTGCCCCCCCGAGCAGCGGCACCTCGGCGGCGGCGAGATAGGGCAGGGCGTCCGCCGAGACGTCGGCGTCGACCAGGGCGGCGACGACGTCGCGGGCGCGCGGGCCGGCGATCGCCACCTGCGCCCAGTGCTCGGCGGTCGAGATCACGGCAGCGTCGAGCTCCGGCCAGAGCACCTGCGCGCAATATTCCAGATGCGCGAGCACGGCGGCGGTGACGGCGGTGCCGGCGCTCAGCACGAAATGCTCGGGCGCGAGCCGGCAGACGATGCCGTCGTCGAAGACGAAGCCGTCCTCGCGCAGCATCAGGCCGTAGCGGCAGCGCCCGACCGGCAGGTCGGCGATCCGGTTGCAGTAGACCCGGTCGAGCAGGGTGGCGGCGTCGGCGCCGATCACCTCGACCTTGCCGAGCGTCGACATGTCGACGAGCCCGACGGCGGAGCGCAC
This sequence comes from Oharaeibacter diazotrophicus, assembly GCF_004362745.1. NCBI lineage: Bacteria > Pseudomonadati > Pseudomonadota > Alphaproteobacteria > Hyphomicrobiales > Pleomorphomonadaceae > Oharaeibacter > Oharaeibacter diazotrophicus. The sequence goes on from NZ_SNXY01000011.1 coordinate 85,704, forward strand.
CGCCTGTGCCTCGCGCGTCACGGTCTCGCGCCAGCCCGGCTCGCCGGCCCGCGGGAAGTGCGAGGCGCGCATCCAGGCGCCGGCCTCGACGAAGACCGCGCCCCGGCGCGCGGCCCAGTCGTGCAGCGGCGTGCGCCGCACCGGGCGGAAGGCGGGGCCGCGGAACGGGCCGGCGAGGGCGCCGAAGGAGACCGGGATGTAGAACGGCCGGAAAGTGGTGGTGCCGACGACGGCCGGTGAGACGCCGCGCGCCTCGGCGAGGATCCCGGTCGCGATGACGTTGCCGAGCTTGCCCTGGTCGGTCGCCATGCCGGTGGTGGTGTAGCGCTTGGCGAGCTCGACGTGGTCGTAGCCCTCGCGCACGGCGAGGCCGAGGTCGCCGACGTGGACGTCGTTCTGGAAGTCGACGAAGGCCTTGCCGCGTCCGCCGGGCACGCGCCAGAGCGGCCGGACCGGGGCGTCGTCGTGGTCGCCCTCGACCGGCCCGAAGTCGGGCGCGCGGGCGGCGATGCCGAGGTCGGCGAGCAGGGCGACCGCGGCCCCGGCGCCGCCGGCGAGGCAGGCGGCGAGCGTCGCCGCGCCGGCGGCCGATCCGGCGAGCGGCAGGGCGCCGCGGCCGTCGGGCGCCAGGAAGGCGCCGAGGCCGTCGTCCCAGCGCGGCCGTCCGCCGCGCTGGCAGGCGAGGTGGATCCGTGGCGACCAGCCGCCGGAGATCGCGAGCGCGTCGACGGCGATCGTCTCGGTGCGGCCGCCGGTGGAAACGTCGATTCCGCGGAGTGCCCGGCCGCCGGCGGTGCGCGTCACCACAGCGCCGGACAGGCTGCGCCACGGCCCGGCGGGGGCGGTCGCACCGGTGCGGGCGTCGATCACCGCGACCACCTCGGCACCGGCGGACACCAGGGATTCCGCGGTTCGTAAGCCGGCTGAGGAATTTGCGAAGACGGCGATGCGACGCCCGACGGCGACGCCGAAGCGCAGGGCGTAGGCCTCGGCCGCGCCGGCGAGCATCACGCCCGGCCGGTCGTTGCCGGCGAAGGCGATCGGGCGTTCCTCGGCGCCGGTGGCGAGCAAGGCGCGCCGCGCCGCGATCCGCCACAGCCGCTCGGCCGGCGCGCCGGCGGGTGGCGCCGCGCCGACGTCGGCGACGCGTTCGAGCGCGCCGAACACCATGTCGTCGTACCAGCCGAACACGGTGGTGCGCGGGAGGACGCGGACGTTCGGCAGGCCCGCGAGTTCGGCGAGGCTCGCCGCCAGGAAGGCGTCCGCCGCGGCGCCGCCGATCCGGGCGCGCTCGTGGAGCAGGGTGCCGCCGGGCTCGGTACCCTCGTCGGCGAGGATCACCCGGGCGCCGGCGCGGCCGGCGGCGAGGGCCGCGGCGAGGCCGGCCGGGCCGGCGCCGACCACCAGCAGGTCGCAATGCGCCCAGCGCTTCTCGTAGGGGTCCGGATCGGCCTCCGTGCCGGCGCGGCCGAGGCCGGCGGCGCGGCGGATCGCCGGCTCGTAGACCATTTCCCAGAAGGCGCGCGGCCACATGAAGGTCTTGTAGTAGAAGCCGGCCGACAGGAAGGGCGCGACGAGCCCGGCGGCGGCGCCGACGTCGAAGCCGAGCGATGGCCAGCGGTTCTGGCTCTCGGCGACGAGGCCGTCGTGGAGGTCGACCATGGTGGCGCGCGCGTTCGGCGTCCGCCGACCGCCGGTGCCGACGGTGACGAGGGCGTTCGGCTCGGCCGAGCCGGCGGTGACGATCCCGCGCGGGCGGTGGTACTTGAACGAGCGGCCGACCAGGGTGCGGCCGGATGCGAGCAGCGCCGAGGCGAGGGTGTCGCCGGGGTGGCCCGTCAGCGGTGCGCCGTCGAAGGTGAAGCCGAGCCGACGGCCGCGGTCGATCCGGCCGCCCGTCGGCAGGCGCCAGCCGGTCACGGCCGGCCTCCCCGCGCCGCGGCGGCGTCGACGACGGCGAGCGTCTCGTGGGTGAGGGTGTCGCGCGTCACCACCAGCCAGCGACGGCAGCCGGCGGCGTGGTGCCAGTGCTCGTCGAGCGGGCCCTCGGGATTGTCGCGCAGGTAGACGGCGTCGTACCAGACGGCGTCGGGCGCGTCCGGCGCCGGCCGCGCCACGACGGCGCCGCGGACGGTGAACTCCTCGCGGGGGCGGGGGCCGCAATGGGGGCAGCGGATCAGGCTCGCCACGGGCGTCTCCGTCAGTGCAGGTTGGGCTGGGCGCCCTGGCCCTTCTCGTCGATGGTCAGGCCGCGGGCGAAGCGGTCGAGCCGCATCGCCGCAGCGGTCGGGTGCGGTTCGCCGGTGGCGATCAGGTGGGCGAAGCAGTAACCGGAGGCCGGCGTCGCCTTGAAGCCGCCGTAGCACCAGCCGGCGTTGAGGTAGAGGTTGTCGACCGGGGTGCGGTCGATGATCGGCGAACCGTCCATCGACATGTCCATCACGCCTCCCCAGGAGCGCAGCACCTTCAGACGCGACAGGCTCGGCATCATCGCGACGCCGGCCTCGGCGACGTTCTCGACGGTCGCGAGGTTGCCGCGCCGGGCGTAGGAATTGTAGCCGTCGATGTCGCCGCCGAAGACGAGGCCGCCCTTGTCGGACTGCGAGACGTAGAAGTGCCCGGCGCCGAATGTGACGACGGTGTCGACCAGCGGCTTCAGGCCCTCGGTGACGAAGGCCTGCAGCACGTGGCTCTCGATCGGCAGCTTCAGGCCGGCCATCGCCGCCGTGACGGAGGAGTGGCCGGCGGTGGCGAGCGCCAGCTTGCGGGCGCCGACGAAGCCGCGTTCGGTCTCGACGCCGAGGACGAGGCCGCCGGGGCCGCGGCGGATGCCGGTGACCGCGCAGTGCTGAATGACGTCGACGCCGCGGGCGTCGGCGCCGCGGGCGTAGCCCCAGGCGACGGCGTCGTGGCGCACGGTGCCGCCGCGCGGCTGCAAAAGGCCGCCCTTGACCGGGAAGCGGGCGTTGTCGAAGTCGATGGTCGGAACGCGTGCGCGCACGCCGTCGCGGTCGAGCAGGTCGGCGTCGACGCCGTGGAGCCGCATGGCGTTGCCGCGGCGGCGATAGGCGTCGCGCTGGCCGTCGGAGTGGAAGAGGTTGAGGACGCCGCGCTGCGACACCATGGCGTTGAAGTTGAAGTCGCGCTCCAGCCCTTCCCAGAGCTTCATCGAGAATTCGTAGAACGGGTTGTTGCCGGCGAGCAGGTAGTTCGAGCGGATGATCGTGGTGTTGCGGCCGATGTTGCCGGAGCCGAGCCAGCCCTTCTCGAGCACCGCGACGTCGGTGATGCCGAATTCCCGGGCGAGGTAGTAGGCGGTGGCGAGGCCGTGGCCGCCGCCGCCGACGATCACCACGTCGTAGGACGGCTTCGGTTCCGGCGCGCGCCAGGCGCGCGGCCAGTCGCGGTTGCCGGATAGGCCCTTCAGGAACACGGAGAGGGCGGAATAGCGCAAGGCGGGGCGATCCTCGTCCGACGACACGGCCGAGGGTCGCGCCGTAGCCGCCGCACCGCTTGTCCATACGGGACGTTTTCAGTACCAGAGAGGACATGACCACTCCCGACGGCCCCGACGACCGCGGGGTCGTCGACGTCGGCTTCGTGCTCGTCCCCGGCTTCGCCCTGATGTCCTTCGCGGCGGCGACCGAGCCGTTCCGCGCCGCCAACCTGATCGCCCGACGGGCGCTGTGGCGGGTACGCTGCTTCGGCGAGACGGCGGCGGTGGCCTCCTCGTCCGGGGTGCCGGTGCCGGCCGAGCCGCTGCCGCCGCGCGGCGCCGGGCTCGCCGCCGTGTTCGTGATCGCCGGCGGCGGTCCGGCCGACTGGGACCGGCCGGCACTGCTCCAGGGCCTGCGTCGGCTCGCCGGCGAGGGCGTCCGGCTCGGCGGCATCTCGGGCGGGCCCTATCTGCTGGCGGCGGCGGGCCTCCTCGCCGGCCGGCGCTTCACCATCCACTGGGAGCACGCGCCGGCGCTCGCCGAGGCCTTCCCGGATCTCGCCCCCGTCCAGGCGCGCTACGTGATCGACCGCGACCGCCTGACCTGCGGCGGCGGCATCGCCCCGCTCGACATGATGCACGCCCTGATCGCCGACCGGCTCGGCGAGGCCTTCGCCCGCCGCGTCGCCGACTGGTTCCTGCACACGGAGGTCGGCGCCGGCGGCGATCCGCAGCGCGGCTCGGTGGCCGAGCGCCACGGCGTCCACCACCCGGTGCTGGTCGCGGTGCTCGCCAAGATGGAGGCGACCGTCGAGGCGCCGCTGTCGCGGGCGGCGATGGCGCGCTTCGCCGGGGTGTCGCCGCGCCACCTCGACCGGCTGTTCGCCGGCCACCGCGGCACCACCTTCCGCGACGACTACCGCCGGATCCGCCTCGCCCACGCCGACCGGCTGGTCCGCCAGAGCGCGCTCGCCATCTCCGAGATCGCCTTCGCCGCCGGCTTCGCCAGCCCGGCCCACTTCGCCCGCGCCTACGCCGCCGCCTACGGCCGGCCGCCGAGCGCGGTGCGGCGTGTTTCCTCCGGGTTGAGGGATGTTTCCCTGCAGTGATAGTCTCGGCCCATCCGCCGCTCGGCGGGCCGGAGACGCGTCTTGACCCAGGATCCCCACGCCGTCCGCGAGCCGCGCGAGAACAACCTCGAGATGGCGATCGGCCACGAGGTGCGCACCGCGCGCAAGAAGCTCGGCATCACCGTCGCCGACCTCGCCGCGGCCACGGGCCTGTCGGTCGGCATGCTCTCCAAGATCGAGAACGGCAACATCTCGCCTTCGCTGGGCAGCCTGCAGGCGCTGTCGCGGGCGCTCGGCGTGCCGATCACCGACTTCTTCCGCCGCTACGAGGCACCGCGCAACGCGGTGTTCGTGCGGGCCGGCGAAGGCGTCGAGATCGAGCGGCGCGGCACCCGGGCCGGCCACCAGTATCGCGCGCTCGGCCACGTCGACGCCAATTCGAGCGGCGTGACGGTCGAGCCCTACCTGATCACCCTGTCGAAGGACAGCGACACCTTCCCGACCTTCCAGCACGCCGGGCTGGAGTTCCTGCACATGCTGGAGGGCGAGGTGGTCTACCGCCACGGCGACAGCCTCTACCACATGCGCCCGGGCGACAGCCTGTTCTTCGACGCCGACGCCCCGCACGGGCCCGAGCAACTGATCGCCCTGCCGGCGCGCTATCTCTCGATCATCTCCTACCCGAAGGGCGGCGACGGCCGCTGATCCAGGCGTCTGCACAAGGATCGGGCAGATTGCACATTCATTCGCAGGAAACTTTTATTCTTTCCAGTTGATGCCGCCGCGCCGACGGCGCTATCGTCCCGTCATCGCGACAGGATGGAGGCGTCGGCCATGTGCGGGATCGTCGGGCTGTTCCTGAAGGACGAGGCGCTCCGCCCGGACCTCGGGCGGCTCCTCTCCGAGATGCTGGTGACGATGACCGACCGCGGGCCGGACTCCGCCGGCATCGCCATCTACGGCGCCGAGACGCCGGGCCGGACCAAGATCACCGTGCAGTCGCCGGCCCCCGCGCGCGACTTCCCCGGCCTCGCCGAAGCCCTCGCCGCCGCCACCGGGAGCGCCGTCGAGATCGCCCGCCGCGACACCCACGGCGTGCTGACCGTGGCCGAGGACGCCGCCGCGGCGGTGCGCGCCGCGCTGACGACGGTCGCGCCCGAGGTCCGGGTCATGGGCGTCGGCGCGGCGGTCGAGATCTTCAAGGAGGTCGGCAAACCCGCCGACGTGGTGCGCCGCTTCGGCGTCGCCGCCATGGCCGGCACCCACGGCATCGGCCACACCCGGATGGCGACGGAATCGGCGGTGACGACGCTCGGCGCCCACCCGTTCTCGACCGGGCCCGACCAGTGCCTCGTCCACAACGGCTCGCTCTCCAACCACAACAACGTCCGCCGGGTGCTCCGCCACCGCGGGGCCCGCTTCGAGACCGAGAACGACAGCGAGGTCGCAGCCGCCTATCTCACCGACGCCATGGCCGGCGGGCGCGACCTCGGCGCCGCGCTCGCGGGCGCGCTCGCCGACCTCGACGGCTTCTTCACCTTCGTGGTCGGCACCCGCTCCGGCTTCGGCGTGCTGCGCGACCCGATCGCCTGCAAGCCCGCGGTGATGGCCGAGACCGACGCCTACGTCGCCTTCGGCTCCGAATACCGCGCCCTCGCCGGGCTGCCCGGCATCGAGACCGCCCGGGTGTGGGAGCCGGAGCCGGCCACCGTCTACTTCTGGGACCACGCCCGCGCCGCCTGACCGGCCACGAGGACCGCCATGCCGACGTTCGATCTCGCCGCCACGCCGCTCAGGGCCCTCAACGAGGCGCTGCACGCGGTCGGCCCCGGTTCCAACGACACCCGCTTCGAGGTGCTCAACCCGCGCGGCGCCCACGCGGTCGCCGTCGGCGCCGATGCGCCGGTGACGATCGCGGTGCACGGCTCGGTCGGCTACTACTGCGCCGGCATGAACGCCGAGGCGAGCGTCACCGTCCACGGCTCGGCCGGGCCCGGCGTAGCGGAGAACATGATGTCCGGCACGGTGGTGGTCGAGGGCGATGCCTCGCAATACGCCGGCGCCACCGGCCGCGGCGGGCTGCTGGTGGTTAAGGGCAACGCCGCCTCGCGCTGCGGCATCTCGATGAAGGGCATCGACATCGTCGTCCACGGCAGCGTCGGGCACATGTCGGCCTTCATGGCGCAGTCGGGCAACCTCGTGGTGCTCGGCGACGCCGGCGAGGCGCTCGGCGACAGCCTCTACGAGGCCCGCCTGTTCGTGCGCGGCACGGTCAAGAGCCTCGGCGCCGACTGCGTCGAGAAGGAGATGCGGCCCGAGCACGTGGCGATCCTCGAGGATCTGCTCGCCCGGGCCGGCGCCCGGGGCGTCTCGCCGGCCGAGTTCCGCCGCTACGGCTCGGCGCGCCGGCTCTACAGCTTCGACATCGACAACGTCGACGCCTACTGAAGGTCCGTGCGATGAGCTACCGCAATCCCCCGACCCCGCCGCGCAAGTCCGCCACCTTCGACGACCACACCCTCGCCGAGATCCGCCGCGCCGCGGCGACCGGCATCTACGACATCCGCGGCGGCGGCACCAAGCGCCGGGTGCCGCATTTCGACGACCTCCTGTTCCTCGGCGCGTCGATCTCGCGCTATCCGCTCGAGGGTTACCGCGAGCGCTGCGACACCACCGTCACCCTCGGCTCCCGCTTCGCGAAGAAGCCGATCACGCTGAAGATCCCGATCACCATCGCGGGCATGAGCTTCGGTTCGCTGTCGGCCAACGCCAAGGAGGCGCTCGGCCGCGGCGCCAGCCTCGCCGGCACCTCGACCACCACCGGCGACGGCGGCATGACCGAGGAGGAGCGCGGCCACTCGAAGGTCCTGGTCTACCAGTATCTGCCGTCGCGCTACGGCATGAACCCGCGCGACCTGCGCCGTGCCGACGCCATCGAGGTGGTGGTCGGCCAGGGCGCCAAGCCCGGCGGCGGCGGCATGCTGCTCGGCCAGAAGATCTCCGACCGCGTCGCCGAGATGCGCACGCTGCCGAAGGGCATCGACCAGCGCTCGGCCTGCCGCCATCCCGACTGGACCGGACCGGACGACCTCGAGATCAAGATCTTCGAGCTGCGCGAACTCACCGACTGGGAAAAGCCGATCTACGTCAAGATCGGTGGCGCGCGGCCCTATTACGACACCGCCCTCGCCGCCAAGGCCGGCGCGGACGTCGTCGTGCTCGACGGCATGCAGGGCGGCACCGCGGCGACCCAGGACGTCTTCATCGAGCACGTCGGCCAGCCGACGCTCGCCTGCATCCGCCCGGCGGTGAAGGCGCTGCAGGACCTCGGCCTGCACCGCACGGTGCAGCTGGTGGTCTCGGGCGGCGTCCGCTCCGGCGCCGACGTCGCCAAGGCGCTGGCGCTCGGCGCCGACGCGGTCTCGATCGGAACCGCCGCCCTGGTCGCGATCGGCGACAACGACCCGAAGTGGCAGGCCGAGTACGAGGCGCTCGGTACCACCGCCGGCGCCTACGACGACTGGCACGAGGGTCGCGACCCCGCCGGCATCACCACCCAGGATCCGGAGCTGGCGGCGCGGCTCGATCCGGTCGCGGCCGGCCGGCGCCTCGCCAACTACCTGAAGGTGATGACGCTGGAGGCCCAGACCATCGCCCGCGCCTGCGGCCACAACCACGTCCACAACCTCGAGCCCGAGGACCTCGTCGCCCTCACCCTCGAGGCGGCGGCGATGGCCGGCGTGCCGCTCGCCGGCACCGACTGGATCCCGGGCCGCGGGGGTTTCTGACGGGGACCCGTCCGATCGGCCCTGCCGGCGACGGATGCACGGAACTTGCAAGGCACATCGCGACGACGCCGCGCCGGAGCCCCGGCCGGCGCGAGGGGGACGGCATGACGATCGACCTTTCCGCCTTCGCCGCCGAGCGCGGCGTCAAGTATTTCATGATCTCCTACACCGACCTGTTCGGGGCCCAGCGCGCCAAGCTGGTGCCGGCCCAGGCGATCGCCGAGATGCAGGTCGAGGGCGCCGGTTTCGCCGGCTTCGCCACCTGGCTCGACCTGACGCCGGCTCACCCCGACCTCTTCGCCGTGCCCGATCCCGCCTCGGTGATCCAACTGCCGTGGAAGCCCGAGGTCGCCTGGGTCGCCGCCGACTGCGTCATGGAGGGCGAGCCGGTCGAGCAGGCGCCGCGCGTGGTGCTGAAGCGTCAGGTCGAGCGGGCGGCGGCGGCGGGATACCGCGTGAAGACCGGCGTCGAGGCCGAGTTCTTCCTGATCTCGGCCGACGGTTCGGAGATCTCCGACCGCCACGACACCGCGGAAAAGCCCTGCTACGACCAGCAGGCGCTGTTGCGCCGCTACGACGTCATCGCCGAGATCTGCGACCACATGCTGGCGCTCGGCTGGAAGCCCTACCAGAACGACCACGAGGACGCGAACGGCCAGTTCGAGATGAACTGGGCCTTCGACGACGCCCTCGTCACCGCCGACCGGCACTCCTTCTTCAAGTTCATGGTGAAGTCGGTCTCCGAGAAGCACGGCCTGCGCGCCACCTTCATGCCGAAGCCGTTCAAGGGCCTGACCGGCAACGGCTGTCACTGCCACGTCTCGGTGTGGGACCTCGCCGGCACCACCAACGTCTTCGCCGACCGCGACGCGCCCTTCGGGCTCGCCGCCGCCGGCCGCGCCTTCCTCGGCGGCATCATGGCGCACGCCCCCGCGCTCGCGGCGATCACCAACCCGACGGTGAACTCCTACAAGCGCATCAACGCCCCGCGCACGATCTCGGGTGCGACCTGGTCGCCGAACACCGTGACCTGGACCGGCAACAACCGTACCCACATGGTGCGCGTGCCCGGGCCCGGCCGCTTCGAGCTGCGCCTGCCCGACGGCGCCGCCAACCCCTACCTGCTCCAGGCCGCGATCGTCGCCGCCGGGCTCGACGGCCTCGCCACCGGCGCAGATCCCGGCCCGCATTCCGACCTCGACATGTACGCCGAGGGTCACAAGGCGATCGGTGCGCCGAAGCTGCCGTTGAACCTCCTCGACGCGCTGCGCGCCTACGAAGCGGACGTCGGCCTGCGCGAAAGCCTCGGCGCCGCCTTCTCCGCCGCCTATCTCAAGCTCCGCCACGGCGAGTGGACCTCCTACTGCGGCCACTTCACCGCCTGGGAGCACGAGACCACGCTCGACGTGTGAGGCTCCACCTCCGCTGTCGCCACGTTCGGGCTTGACGAAGCGGCCGCGCTCCGGTCCGCTCCGCCGTCGGGACGGACGGATCGGGAGCGACGGGGTGGCGAAGGTCTTCGCGAGCATCGGCGAGTGCATGGTGGAACTGTCGGGCGCCGGCGACGGCCTCTACCGGCGCGGCTTCGCCGGCGACACGCTCAACACCGCCTGGGGCGTCCGCGGGCTTTCGCCCGACGACGCGGTGTCGGTGCGCTACGTCAGCCGGGTCGGCACCGACGCGCTCTCCGACGAGATGGTCCGCTTCGCCGCCGCCGCCGGGATCGACACCGCCCACGTCGGCCGCGATCCCGTCCGCACGGTCGGGCTCTACATGATCACGCTGCAGGGGGCCGAACGCAGCTTCTCCTATTGGCGCGACGCCGCCGCCGCGCGTCGGCTCGCCGCCGACCGCGGTGCGCTCGAGGCCGCGCTCGCCGACGCCGACATGGTGTATTTCTCGGGCATCACCCTCGCGATCCTGCCGCCGGAGGACCGTCCCACCCTGTTCACGGCCCTCGCCGACGCCCGCGCCCGCGGCGCCGTGATCGCCTTCGACGCCAACGTGCGGCTGCGGCTGTGGCCGGACGCCGACGCCGCCCGCGCCGGCCTCTCCGACGGCTACCGCGCCGCCACCATCGCGCTGCCGACCCATCCCGACGAGCGCGACCTCTTCGGCGACCGGAGCCCCGAGGCGACTGCCCGACGGATCGCAGCCCTCGGCGTGCCGGAGGTCGTGGTCAAGGACGGCGCCGATCCTGCGACGCTGTTCGCCGACGGCGGGCTCACGTCGCACCCGGCCGAGCGGGTCGACGACGCCGTCGACACCACCGGCGCCGGCGACGGCTTCAACGCCGGCTATCTCGCCGCCCGCCTCGCGGGCCGGTCCCCCGTCGAGGCGGCCCTGCTCGGCCACCGCGTCGCCGCCCGGATCATCCGCAGCCGCGGCGCCCTGATCGGGCTCGACGCGCTCGCCGCCGTCGCGGCCGGGGCCTGATACCGAGCTCGCAAAGGTCCGACCCGTGGTCGGAGCATTGCGGGCGAGGAGCGCCCGACCGGGCGCCGGCCGGATGGCCGAAGCCTCGCAAACTTCCGACGAGTCGGGAGTTTGCGAGACCGGTACGAGGGGTCAGCGCAGCCGCCACGCCACCGCGGCACCCGCGAACGAGAAGGCGGCGAGCACCCCCATGGCGAGGAAGCGGTCGGAAAGGCCCGCATAGGCGAGGCCGACCGCGCTCGGGCCGACGATGGCGCCGAGGAAGACGAACACCAGCACCGATCCGGTGGCGGCGCCGACCGCCCCGCGCGGGGCGGCGCGCGCGGTCTCGGCGAGCAGAACGCCGTTCCAGCCGATCGCGGTGGCGCCGAACAGGGCGAGGTCGGCGATACCGAGCATCGGCGGCAGTGCCGGCCAGACCATGGCCGTCCCGGCGGCGAGGCCGCACAGCGCACCGACCGCCGCGAGCACGCCGAAGCCGGAGCCGGTGCGGTCGGCGAGCCAGCCCCAGCCGACGCGGCCGACGACGCCGGCGCCGTGGACGAGCGCGGCGTGGGCGCCGGCCTCCGCGAGGGAGAGGCCGCCGGCCTCGTGCAGCATCACCACCACGAAGGCGGAGATGCCGAGCTGGGTCGCGGAGAACAGGAAGCCGATCGCGGCCAGCGCCCGGAGCGGCCGGCTCGCCCACAGCACCGCCTGTTCCGCGCGCATCCGGGCGAGCACCGGCGCCGGAGCTACGGTCGCGTCGGCCGGGGTGCGGCCGTGCGGGCCGAGGAAGGGCAGGGCGAGGCCGACGTGGAGCGCCATCAGCGCGACGAGGCCGCCGCGCCAGTCGCCGAGCGCGGCGGTCGCCGGCAGGGCGAGCGTGGCGGCGATGCCGCCGACCGGAACGCCGGTCTGCTTGACGGAGAAGACGAGGTTGCGCCGCGGCGCCGGCGTCACCCGGTGCAGCAGCTGCGACGACGCCGGGTTGTTGAGGCCGTGGCCGATGCCGACCACCAGCGAGCCGAGCGCGATCGCCGCCGTCGAGCCGGCGAGGACCGCGGCAAGGCCGACGAACAGGCAGGCGAGCACGATCGCCTCGACCCGGCCCGCGCCGAAGCGGGCGATCACCGAGCCGGCGAGGGCGGAGGAGGCGGCGCCGGCGGCGTAGATCAGGCTGACCTGGTAGCCGACCCAGCCGGCGGCGATGCCGGTCGCCGCCTGGATCTCCGGCGCCAGCACCGTGAGCGCCAGCACGGTGGCGCTGGTGACGACCTGGACCGCCGTGGTCGAGGCCAGCGTCGCGAGCACGCCCGACGATCCCGCCGGCCCGCCGGCCCCGCTCATCCCCGCCCCGCGGCGAGGAAGTCGCCGGCGAAGCGGTCGGCGATCGCGAGCACCGCGGCGTGGACGGGGCCGGAGGTGATGGACGGGATCACCGAGGCATCGACGACGTGGAGGCCGTCGAGGCCGTTTACCTTCAGCCGTGCGTCGACCACGGCGTCGGCGTCGGCGCCCATGCGGCAGGTGCCGACCGGGTGGTGGTGGGTGATCGAGGCCTCGGCGACGAAGGCGGCGAGGGCCGCACGGCCGCGGACGGCGGGGCCGGGATGGATCTCCTCGGCCCGCCAGTCGGCGAGTTCCGGCGCGGCGCCGATCTCGCGGGCGAGTTCGAGGGCGCGGACGCCGAGCTCGCGGTCGTGGTCGGTGGTGAAATAGGCCGGATCGATCGAAGGGGCGTCGTCGAGGCCGGGGCCGGTCACCGTCAGCCGGCCGCGGCTGGTCGGGTGGGTGACGCCGGAGAGGATGGTGAAGCCGGTGCCGTAGTCGACCGGAGCCAGCCGCTCGGAGGTGGTCGGCGCGGCGACGCAGCCGAGCACCACCGAGGGCGCGCCGTCGGCGCGCGTGGGATCGTCGGCGTCGAGATACATCAGCGATTCCGAATGTTGCAGCCGCGACGGCGGCACCGGGCGGCGGGCGCGGTAGACGTTGCCGGCCGTCAACATGTGGTCGTGGAGGTTGTCGCCGACGCCGGCGCGGTCGAGCCGGACCGGGATGCCGGCGCGGGAAAGATCCGCGGCGGGCCCGACGCCGGAGCGCATCAGCAGCAGCGGGCTCGCCACCGCGCCGGCGGCGAGCAGCACCGTCCCGGCCGAGAAGCGCGCGGGCCGGCCGTCGACCTCGGCCTCGACGCCGGTGACGCGGTCGCCGTCGAAGGCGAGGCGGTGAACGCGGACGCCGGTGACGAGGGTGAGATTCGGCCGGCCCAGCACCGGCACCAGGAAGGCGTCGGCGGCGCTGACGCGGCGGCCGTCGCGGATCGTCAGGCTGTTGGCGGCGACGCCCTTCAGCGGGCCGCCGTTGTGCTCGCCGATGTGCGGCACGCCGCGGGCGAGGCCGGCGGCCATGTAGGCGCGCACCACCGGCGCCAGTTCGGCGTCCGGCAGCCACACCGGCAGCGGACCGTCGCCGCCGTGCTGCGCCGAGGCGCCGCCCGAGAAGGCCTCGATGCGCCGGAACGACGGCAGCAACCCGGCGTGGGACCAGGCGTCCGAACCGGTCGCCTCGGCCCAGGGCGCGAAGTCGTCGGCGTGGCCGCGGACGTGGGCCATGGCGTGGATGCAGCTCGAGCCGCCGACGAGCCGCCCGCGCGGCCAGGGGTGGACGCGGCCGGCGGTGCCGGCCTGGGGCAGGGTGCGGTAGGCCCAGTCGTAGGGCCGGTCCTGCAGAACCGGCCATTTCTGCGGGATCGCGATGTCGGGGTCGTCGGGATGGCCGCCGGCCTCGAGCACGCCGACCCTGAGGCCCGGCTCCTCCGACAGCCGCCACGCCAGCACCGAGCCGGCCGAGCCGGCGCCCACGATCAGCACGTCGAACGAACGGTCCATCGCTTGCTTCCTCGTTCCGCGACCGGGGCGGCGACGGACGAGCACGCCCGCCGCCGGCGGCCCGGCGGCCGCCACGTAGAGGTCCCGCGCTCGGGCGGGGACGGGTGTTCGGGATCGCCGGCCCGCTTCTTCGCGGGCCTGCGTTTCAATAGGCGCTGCCGGGGGAGAGGCGGCCCATGATCTTCTGCTGGATCGCGACGAGGTGCTGGTACATCGCCCGCTCGGCGCCGTCGGGGTCGCGCGCGGCGATGGCGTCGGCGATCACGCCGTGCTCGGCGTCGCGCATCCGCACGCGCTCGGGTACGAGGCTGGCGTCGCTGTCGGTGTAGCGCAGCCGGCCGTCGCTCGCGACCCGGTGCAGGATGACGTAGAGCTCGGAGGCGAGGCTGTTGCGCGAGCCGGCGGCGATCGCCCGGTGGAAGGCGATGTCGGCGGCGTTGGGGTCGGTGCCCGGCGTGGTCGAGGCCGCCCGGCGGATCCGCTCGATCTCGGCCGGCGAGGCGCGCAGCGCGGCGAGGCGGGCGAGGGCGGGCTCGAGCACGAGGCGGAGCTCCATCACCTCCAGCGGGTTGGTGGAGTTGATCAGCGCGGCGCCGGCCACCGGCTGCGGCGCGGCGCGGCGGCCGGCGCGGGCCGGCTCCAACTCGCCGAGCGAGCGCATGACGCCGAGGGCGCGGCGCAGGGTGTGGCGCTTGACGCTGAGCTCCTCGGCCACGGTGCGCTCGGGCGGCATGGTGCCGTCGCGCGCCAGGATCGATCGCAGCGCCTCGAGCAGGTCCTCGAGGCCGGCGTCGACCGGACCGGAGCCGTTGCCGGCGCCGGGCTTGCGCCCCTTGCGCGCGGTCTTGTCCGCCGTGGTGTCGATCGAGCTCAAGGGCCTGCTCCCGTTTGCGCCGGCGACCGCCCGAACGGCACCGTCGCGTGTCCTCGTCCGCCTGCCGTCCCGCGACCCGCCGCGGCGCGGCACCCCGATACACCATTGGTCGGGGTATGGTCGAGATGGTTCGACCCGCCCCGGCCGCCGGCGCCGCGGGTCGGCCACGCGCCGGTTTCCGCCGTCCGCGACCGTCGGCATCCGCAGCGTCGTCGCGCCGACGTCACCCGCGACGGTGGAATTCCGTCGGCTCCGGGCGCGGCGAATTGACAAGTTCCAACCATTCTTAGCATAACGGTCGGGAATTGGTCGAGACCCCGGCCGCGGTCGTCCGGACGGGATCCCCAGCCGAAGAGAGGAACGAGATGCCCTACGCGCCTTCCGATCCGCCCGTCCTGACGCTGACCACCGGCCCGGTCGACGCCTATCCGGCCGTCCTGCGCGGCCTCGCGGCGCCGGTGCTCTACGACTACGATCCGGCCTTCCAGGCGACCTACGAGCGCGTCTGCCGCAAGCTCGGCGAGATCGTGAAGTCCGAGACGGTGCCCGTGCTGCTGCAGGGCGAGCCGGTGCTGGCGCTGGAGGCCGCGGCCGCCTCGGCGATCGGGGCGAAGGACGTGGTTCTGAACCTCGTCGCCGGCGTCTACGCCAAGGGCTTCGAGGGTTGGGCCGCGCGCTCCGGCGCCGAGATCGTCGAACTCGCCGTGCCCTACGACGAGGTGATCGACCCGGCGATGGTCGAGGCGGCGCTGAAGGCGCGGCCCGACGTAACCGTGGTCGCGCTCTGCCACCACGACACCCCGTCGGGTACGATCAACCCGGTCGCCGAGATCGGCGCCATCGTCGCCCGCCACGGTGCGCTCTTCCTGGTCGACGCGGTGTCGTCCTTCGGCGGCATGCCGGTCGACGCGGCGTCCGCCCACGCCGACATCTTCGTCACCGGCCCGAACAAGTGCCTCGGCTGCCCGCCGGCGCTGTCGATCGTCGGCGTCTCGGCAAAGGCCTGGGCGAAGATGAAGGCCAACCCGGCCGCCCCGCGCGATTCGATCCTGTCGATCCTCGACTGGGAGGACGCCTGGCGCGCCGACCGGCCGTTCCCGTTCACCCCGTCGGTCGCCGAGATCAACGGCCTCGAGGCGGCGGTCGACCATTTCCTCGCCGAGGGCGCCGAGCGGGTGTTCGCCCGCCACGCCGCCACCGCGCGCGCCTGCCGCGCCGGCATCCGGGCGATGGGGCTCGAGCTCTGGGCGAAGGACGAGCGCTTCGCCTCGCCGACCGCGACCGCCGTGCGCACGCCGGACGGCGTCGACGAGGCGGCGCTCCGGGCCGCCGTTCGCGCGCGCTACGGCGTCGTGCTGTCGTCCGGCCGCGGCGCCACCCTCGGCCGGCTCACCCGCATCGGCCACATGGGCCCGACCGCCCAGCCGATCCACGCGGTGACCGCGGTGGCGGCCTTCGGCGGCACGCTCGCCGCCTTCGGCCGGCCGGTCGACGTCGGGGCGGGCGTCGCCGCGGCGCTGGCCTCGATCGACGCCGGCTGAGGCCGGGCGCGGGCGGGGGGTCATCGCGCCCCCCGCACGTAGTGCGAGCCGAGCGCCGGCGGCAGGCTGGCGCGGCGGCCGAACACCACCAGCAGCGCCAGCACGGCGGCGAAGGGCAGCATCTGGATCACGTCGGTCGGCACGTCGACGCCGGCGACCTGGAGCGCGGTGGTGGCCGAAAGGCAGGCGCCGAAGATCAGCGCGCCGGTCAGCACGTAGAAGGGATTGCCGCGGGCGAGCATCGCCAGCACGATGCCGATGAAACCGGCGCCGTTGGTCATGAAGGGCACGAAGATGCCGGCGCCGACCTCCGCCATGAAGGCGCCGCCGAGGCCGGCGAGGGCACCGGTGGCGAGCACCGCGCCGGTGCGCACCGCGGCGACGTCGACGCCGGCGGCGTCGAGGGCGGCCGGCTTGTCGCCGGCGGCCTGCAGCGCGAGGCCGAGGTTGGTGAAGCGGAACACCAGCGCGGTCGCGACCACCACCGCGACGGCGAGGTAGACCATCGGCGGCCGGTCGAACAGCGCCGGGCCGATCACCGGCAGCGCCGACAGGCCGGGGATCGGCAGCGTCGCGACGGCGTCGAGGCGCGGATAGCTCTGCGAAAACTGGAAATGGTGCAGGAGTGCGGTCATGCCCTCGGCGCCGAGGGTGAGCGCGATGCCGATCACGATCTGGCTGAGGCCGAGCCGGACGCAGAAGAACGCCATGGCGGCGGCGACCGCGAGGCCGCCGAGCGCGCCGGCGAGGAAGCCGAGCCAGAACGAGCCGGTGCCGTAGGCGGCGAGGAAGCCGGTGTAGGCGCCGACCAGCATCATGCCCTCGATGCCGATGTTGAGCACGCCGGCCTTCTCGGAGATCTGCTCGCCGATGCCGGCCAGCATCAGCGGGATGCCGGCGGTGACGGCGCCGAGGACCAGGGAGGTGAGGAAGACCTCGGTGAAGAGCGCGTCCATGGGTCCGTCCTCACTTGCCGGCGAGGCGGCGGCGCTGGTCGAGATACTCGGCGAGGCCGAGCAGGACCAGGAGGATCGCCACCACCACGAGGGTGAAGTAGTTGGGCACGCCGAGCCGCCGCGCCGCGCTCTCGCCGCCGATCGACAGCACCGAGAACAGGAACACGAAGGCGATGGTGGCGAAGCCGTTGAAGCGGGCGAGGAAGACCAGCGGCACCACGGTCAGGCTGTAGGCCGGGTTCCAGTCGGCGCGCACGTTGCCCTGGACGCCGAGGATCTCGACGGCGCCTGCGAGGCCGGACAGCGCCGCGGAGATCGCGAACACCGCCACGGTCAGTTTCGGCACCGACAGGCCGGCGTGGACCGCGGCGCGGGTGTTGGCGCCGACGACGCGCAGCTTCAGGCCGAAGGCGGTGCGGGTCATCAGGAGGTGGACGCCGATCACGGCGACGAGGCCGATCAGGAGGCCCGACGACACCGTGGTGTCGAACAGGCGCGGCAGCCGGTCCGCGACGTCGAGGGTGCGGGTCTGCGGCACCGTGGTGCCGGGATCGCGGAAGGCGAGCTTGACCAGCACGTTGGCGAAGGAGACGCCGAGGAAGGTCATCATCAGCGTGGTGATGATCTCGTTGACGCCCTGGCCGGCCTTGAGCAGGGCCGGAAGCACAGACCAGACCGCGCCGACCGCGGCGCCGACGACGAGGCAGGCGACCAGCGTCGGCCAGACGCCGATGGTGCCGACCAGCGCCGGTCCGAGGGCCGCGACCACGACGGCGCCGAGCAGGAACTGGCCGTCGCCGCCGAGGTTCCAGATGCCGGCGCGGAAGGCGACGATCAGGCCGGCGGCGATCAGCAGCAGCGGCGCCATCCGGGTCAGCGAGGCCTGCAGGCCGGTCGGCGACAGCAGGCCGCGCTGGACCACGGTGCCGTAGTAGGCGAGCGGGTCGACGCCGAGGGCGAGCAGCACGAGGCCGGCCAGCACCAGGGCGGCGAGCACCGGGCCGACGACGGTGGCGAGCCGGTGCAGGTGGGGGCCGAGCCGCGGGCGCGGCAGGTGCGGCGGCGAGGTCGTCATCCGGGCGCTCTCCGAGCTCATGCCGCCACTCCGCTCATCATCTCGCCGACGGCGAGGCGGGCGTCCGGCCCGTTGTCGACGATCCCGACGATGCGGCCGCGGTCCATCACGGCGATGCGGTCGGAGAGTTCGAGGATCTCCTCGAGGTCGGTGGAGATCAGGATCACCGCGAGCCCGCCGTCGGCGGCGTCACGGATGCGCTGGCGCGTGGCGCGGATGTTCTGGACGTCGAGGCCGTAGGTCGGCTTGGCGAAGATCACCGCACGCGCCGCGCCCGAGAGCTCGCGGGCGAGCAGCGCCTTCTGGATGTTGCCGCCGGAGAGCTTGCCGACCGGCGTCTCGATGCCGGGCGTGCGGACGTCGAAGGCGGAGACGAGGCGGCGGGCGTGGTCGGCGATCGTCGCCGGCCGCTCGACGCCGCGGGTCCAGAACGGCTCGTCGCCGATCTGCTTCAGCACGAGGTTGAGCGCCACCGGGAAGCCGCCGACGGTGCCCTCGTGCAGGCGGTCGTCGGTGACGTAGCGAAGGCCGGCCTTGCGGCGTTCGCCGACGGGAAGCGCGTCGATCGGTCGGCCGTCGAGGAGGACGCGGCCGGACGTCTGCCGGCGCTGGCCGGCGAGGGCCTCGGCGAACTGCTTCTGGCCGTTGCCGTCGATGCCGGCGATGCCGAGGATCTCGCCCGCGGCGACCGCGAGCGTCACGGCCTCGACCGGCACGGCGTCGTCGGGCACCGAGAGGCCCTCGACCGCGAGCACCGCGGGGCCGGCGGGAACGGTACGGGCCGGGCGGGCGTCGCCGGCGGCGACGGCGGCGGAGGAGCCGAACATCAGCCGGACGATCTCTGCGGTGGCGGCCTTCGGGCCCATCGCCTTCAGCGCCTCCGGGCCGATGGCGCCGACCTTGCGGCCGAGGCGGAGCACCGAGATGCGGTCGCAGTAGGCGAGCGCCTCGTTGAGCTTGTGGGTGATGAAGACGACGGCCATGCCGCGGGCGACCAGGCGTCGCATCAGGCCGCCGAGCTCCTCGGCGCCCTTGGGCGTCAGCATGGCGGTGGCCTCGTCGAGGATCAGGACGCGGCTCTGGCGCATCACCGCCCGGACGATCTCGACCTGCTGCTGCTCGCCGAGCGAGAGCGAGCCGACCGGCGCGTCCGGGTCGACCGAGACGCCGATCTCGGCGGCGGCGCGCCGGAGGTCCTCGGCGATGCGCCGGCGATCGGGGCGGACCAGCGCGGGGCCGCCGAGCGCGACGTTCTCGGCGACGGTCAGCGAGGGCACCAGCATGGCGTGCTGGAACACGGTGCCGATGCCGAGTGCCAGCGCGCGGGCGGGCGTGTCGATCGAGACCTCGTGGCCGCCGACCAGGATGCCGCCCTCGTCGGGGGTCTGGATGCCGGAGAGCATGCCGACAAGGGTCGACTTGCCGGCGCCGTTCTCGCCGAGCAGCACGTGGACCTCGCCCGGGTGGATCGCGACGGTCACGCCGTCGTTGGCGACGACGCCGGGAAAGCGTTTGGTGACGTGGTCGAGCACGACGACCGGCTCGGTCGCGGCGGGAGCGTCGTGGTCGTGGGAGGCGAGGGCGCTCATGGGCGGGCGGTCGCAACGATCCTGGATGACGCGGGGGGTGTCCCCGCGGGACACGGACGGTGCGCCCGGGCCGCCGCGGCGGCCCGGGCGCGGCCCGTCACTGGGCGGCGACGGCGAGCTGGGTCACCACGGCGTGGACGCTGTCGGCGTCGAACTTCGGGGTGAGCGCGATCTTGCCGTCGACGACGTCCTGGCGGATCTTCATGATCTCGGCCCAGACGTCGTCGGGGATCTGCTTCGTCTTCAGCAGCTTGACGCTGTCGTCGGCGAGCTTGATGCCGTAGTTGCGGCTGCCGAACTTGTCGGCCTTCACGTCGTCGATCATCGCCGAATACACCGGCGTCAGGTCCCAGACCACGGACGAGAGCAGGTTGCCCTTGTCGATCGGCGTCTTGTCGCCGATGACGTCGATGAAGTAGACCTTGCCGCCGTCGGTGGCCTTGCCGGTCTCGATCGCCTGCAGCATGCCGAAGGACGAGCCGTTGCCCTGGCCGAAGATGATGTCGGCGCCGGCCGCGATCAGGGCCTCGGTGACGCGCTTGCCGCCGGCGGCGTCGGAATAGGCGGCCGGTCCGATCACGGCGTAGCGCACGGTGACGTCGGCCTTCTCGGCCTTGGCGCCCTCGGCGAAGGCGACCGACTGGGCGTTCCACGACGGCGGCTCGCCGGAGACCACGATGCCGACGGTGCCGGTGCGGCTCATCTTGGCGGCGAGACGGCCGGCGAGATAGGCGCCCTCGTGGCCCGAGCAGGTGTAGTCGGCGACGGCGCCGGCGGCGAGCGCGTCCGGACGGTCGACGATGGCGACCGGGATCTTCAGCTCGGCGCCGATCTCGGGCGCGGCGGTGTTGTAGCCCGAGGCGTGGGCGATCAGGAGGCCGGCGCCGTCCTCGCCGAGCTCGCGCAGGGTCGGACGGACGTCGCCGTAGCCGAGATTCTCGGCGACGATCGCCTCGATGCCGGCGGCGGCGGCGGCGGCCTTGGCCGCGTCGACGCCCTGCTGGTTCCAGCCGTAGTCGGTGCCGGCCTCCGGCGTCAGGATCGCGATCGACGCGATCTCCGCGGCATTGGCGACCGACGCGGTCGCGGCCATGATCAGCGCCACGCTTCCAAGAAGAAACCGCTTCATTTCGTTGATCCCCGCTTGCTTATGCTTGTTCCGTACTGGCTTGTTCGATTATTCTTGTTGTGCTTCCCTTATATTGTTCTGGGAAGTTTGGAGAAAATCAGCGTCATGACCAAGTCGACCGTGTCCATCCTGGCCGTCGTACTCCTCGCCGCCGCACCGGCCACGGCCGAGGAGGTCATGGTGGTCGAGCGCGGCACCGACGGTCTCGTCGCAGTCCCGTTCCGGGCAGTCAACGGGACCTCGCGTCCCATCGCCTGCGGCGCGGCGACCGCGCACTGGTACTCGGCCGCGATCGGCACCGCCGAACCGGGCGGGGCGGTCGAGACGACGCTGTGGTCGGATCCGGCCAACGGCGCCGTCTACGTCCTCAACATCCACCAGGACCGGATGCCGGTGGCCTCGCTGTGGTGCGGCGCCGCCGGCGCCGACGTCAGCACCGGCCGCCGCATCCTCCTGGAGCACCGCGCCGGCGTCGCCGAACCGGCGATCGCGGTGGAATGCCGGCCGGACGGCGAAAAGGGCCTGGACTGCCTCCGGCGGCCCGGCCCATGATCGTCCCGTCGCCCGTCCCGCGTCCGTCATCGCGATCACTCCGGCGGCACCGGTGGTCGTCGGCGACGGCCCGACCGGTCGCAACCAAAAAACCAGAACCAACCGAATTGGTCAACACGTGCCGGGACGGCTCGTCGGGGTTTCTACGACCTCCGGCGATCGAGTGCTCATTCGGTGAGCGTCTCCGTTCCGGAAATGTTGCCGAAAATTTCTCATCTTCCCTCCTCAGGCGCAACTATTGTGCGCTGCAGCGGGTGGGGCGCCGTAATTTTGTGCGGTGCTTCGACGTATCGCCCCACAAACGACCCTTGACCAATTCGGGCGATTAATGGTTGGATCTCTCCATCGATCCACCGGTTCGCCGCGGCATCTCCGATGCGCCGCGGCCCGGCCGCACCCCTCGGGGACGCCGAGGGCGGCGGTGCGGACCGGCGGACGCCGTTTCCTGGGAGACCGACATGAGTGCGCAGACGCAGAGGCGTGACGAACCCGCCCGGCACCGGCTCAAGACCGGCGCCGAGTTCAAGGAGACGCTGCGCGACGGGCGCGCCCTGTGGGTCAACGGCTCCAGGATCGCCACGGTGTTCGACGACCCGGCGCTGTCGGCCGGCGTCGACCTCGTCGCCTCGATGTTCGACGACCAGTTCGACCCGGCCTTCGCCGACGCCACCACCTACGTCGACTGCGGCGTCACCTACAGCCGGTCCTGGCAGGTTCCCCGCACGAAGGAGGACCTCGCCGATCGCCGCAAGATGATCGAGTACACCTCGCTGAAGACCGCCGGCACCTTCGGCCGGCCGCCGGATCTCGCCCCGGCGATCGCCGTCGGCCTGCTCGCCCACCTGCCGGCCTTCAAGGCGAAGAAGTCGCTGATCGAGGGCTGCGATCCCGACTTCGCCGAGAACATCGAGGCCTACGTCGCCTTCGGCCGCGACAACAACCTGACCGCCTCCGAGAGCCTGACCGGCCCGCAGAACGACCGTTCGTCGCCGAAGGGCGCCGAGGCATCGCTGCTCAAGGTCAAGAGCGTCGAGAAGGGCGGCATCCGCGTCTCCGGCGCCAAGACGGTCGGCTCGATCTCGGCCCAGGCCAACGAGATCTTCTTCACCAACCTCGGCGGCATCCGCGAGACCCCGGCGGAGGCCTGCATCTGGGCCTCGGTGCCGATCGCCTCCGAGGGCATCCGCCTGATCAGCCGCGAGATGGTCAGCCATCCCGGCGCCGACCCGTTCGACCATCCGGTCGCCGCGCTCGGCGAGGAAGCCGACCAGCTGATCATCTTCGACGACGTCTTCGTGCCGAAGGACCGCATCTTCAACCTCGGCGATCCCACCGCGATGAGCTGGTACGGGCCGGTCTGCGTGTTCGCGCACTGGCACGTGCTGACGCGCCTCGCGGTCAAGGCGGAGCTGTTCGTCGGCGCCGGTCAGCTGGTGCTCGACGTGCTCGGCACCGGCCACATCCCGGCCGTCCAGGGCATGCTCGGCGAGATCATCCAGTACGCCCAGACGCTGCGCGCCTTCGTCACCGCCGCCGAGGCGATGGCCAAGCCGACCGCGGGCGAGGTGATGGCGCCGGACGTCGGCATGCTGACCGCCGGCCGGCTCTATTCGATCGAGCACTATCCGAGGATCATCCACATCCTGCAGGAGCTGTGCGGCCAGGGCCTCGTGATGCGCTTCGGCAAGAAGGCGTTCGAGAACCCGGACATCGGCCACTATCTCCGCGACCTCCTGCCCGGCAAGGGCGTGTCGGCCGAGGTCAAGGAGCAGCTGATGAACTTCGTCTGGGACATGACGGCGTCTTCGCTCGCCGGCCGCGTCGCCCTGTTCGAGAACGTCAACGCCTCGCCGGCCCCCCGCCTGCGCGAACGCCTCTACAACGAGGTCAAGCGCGAGCGCTTCGTCCAGCAGGTCAAGACGCTCGCCCATATCGACTGAGCCGAACGGCCCATCCGCGGCGCCCGCCTCCACGGGCGCCGCGGTCCGTTCCTCCCGTCCGGAGCTGTCCGCCATGAGCCATGGGTCGGCCGACGACCTCGTGGACGCCTTCTATCGCGCCCACAATGCCCGCGACGCCGCGGCCGCCGCCGCGCTCTACGCGGCCGACGCCGTGCACCGCGAGGGCAGCGCCGGGCCGGAGCGCGCGGGCCGCGAGGCGCTCGAGGCGGGGCTCGCGCGCTTCTTCGCCATGATGCCCGACGCGCACTGGGACGTGCGCGAGCGGATCGCGGCGACCGGGTCGGTCGTCGTCGTCTACACCCTCACCGGCCACCTCGGCGTCGACCTCGGCGGCCAGCCGACCCGCGGCCGGCCGATCCGGCTCGACGGCGTCCACGTCATCGACGTCACCGACGGCGCGATCTCCGCCACGCGCGACTTCTGGAGCCTCGACGCCTTCAAGCGCCAGGCGCGGGGAGAGGCGTGATGGCCGCACCGATCGGATACGACGACTACGACGCCCACGACGGGCTCGGCCTCGCCGCCCTGGTCCGTTCCAGCGCGGTGTCGGCGGCCGAACTGCTCGAGACCGCGATCGCCCGCGCCGACGCCGACGAGCCGGCGCTGCACGCCCTGGTCCACCGCTTCGACGACCTCGCCCGCGCCGAGGTGGCGCGCGGCCTGCCGGAGGGGCCGTTCACCGGCGTGCCCTTCGTGCTCAAGAACACCGGCTTCGAGGCCGCCGGCACCATCCTCTCCACCGGCTCGCGGCTGTTCGCCGACGCGGTGTCGGCGCGCGACACCACGCTGGTGGCGCGCTACCGCGCCGCCGGTCTCGCGATCTTCGCCAAGACCAACACGCCGGAATTCGCGCTCTCCTTCACCACCGAACCCGAGGCCTTCGGGCCGTCGCGCAATCCGTGGGACCTTGCGCGGGTGCCGGGCGGCTCGTCCGGCGGTTCGGCGGCGGCGGTCGCGGCGGGCTACCTGCCGCTCGCCAATTCCTCCGACGGCGCCGGCTCGACCCGGGTGCCGGCGTCCCACACCGGCCTGTTCGGCTTCAAGCCGAGCCGGATGCTGAACCCGCTCGGGCCGGTCGCGGTCGAGGGCATCGCCGGCATGTCGACGCCGCACGCGCTGTCGCGGAGCGTGCGCGACAACGCCGCCCTGCTCGACGCCACCGCCGGACCCGACGTCGGCGATCCCTATGCCGTCCCGGCCGGTGCCGGCGGCTTCCTCACCGCCGCCGGGCGCGATCCGCGGCGGCTCAGGATCGGCTATACGCCGGTCGCGCCGCTCGGCGAGCCGATCGACCCGGAGGTCGCCGCGGTGGTCGCCGAGGGCGCCCGCTTCCTGGAAGGGCTCGGCCACCACGTCGAGATCACGGAGGCCGGCTACGACGCCGCCGCGCTGAAGGCGGCCTGGAAGGTGATCGCCGGGGTCAACGTGCTCGCGGGCGTGCGCGGCCGCGCCGCCGCCCTCGGCATCGACGACCTCGACGGCTGGATCGAGCCGGTCAACCGCGCCTGGATCGACTGGGCCGCCGGCCTGCCGTCGACCGCCTATCTCGGCGCGATCGGCACGCTGCACCAGTCGGCGCGCGCGCTCGGCCGCTTCTTCGAGCGCTTCGACGTGCTGTTGTCGCCGGTTGCCGCGACCGCGGCGCCGCCGCTCGGCACGCTCGCCGGCGCCGGCCGCACGCTCGACGCCTATTACGACGCCTTCTGGGGCCACGCCCCGTTCACCGCCGTCTTTAACGCCTCCGGCGCGCCCGCGATGGCGGTGCCCTTCGGCGAGACCGCCGCCGGCCTGCCGGTCGGCCTCCACCTCGGCGCCCGCTTCGGCGACGACGCCACCCTGTTCTCGCTGGCCGGCGAGATCGAGCGCGCCCGGCCCTGGGCGCATCGCCGCCCGGCCCGGCCGTTCCGCGGAGCCACGCCATGACGCTCGCCCCCGAGGAGATCCGCGCCCTCTCGGTCGACGCGGTGGTGGCCGCGGTGAACGCCGGAACGCTCTCGGCGAGCGCCGTCGCCGAGGCCTTCCTCGCCGTGATCGACGCCCGCGAGGACGCGGTCGGCGCCTTCGAGACGATCGACCGCGCCGCGGTACGCGCCGCCGCCGCCGCGGTCGGCGGCGGTCCGCTCGCCGGAATCACGTTGGGCGTCAAGGACGTGATCGAGACCGCCGACCTTCCGACCGGCTACGGCTCCACGGTCTACGCTGGCGCCCGCCCGCTCTGGGACGCGCCGGTGGTGACGATCGCCCGCAGCCTCGGCGCGGTGGTGATGGGTAAGACCGTCTCGACCGAGTTCGCGATGTCGGGCCCCGGGCGGACGCGCAATCCCTGGAACCCCGGGCACACGCCCGGCGGTTCGTCGAGCGGGTCCGCGGCCGCCGTCGGGACCGGCATGCTGCACGCTGCGCTCGGCACCCAGACCTCCGGCTCGATCCTCCGGCCCGCCGCCTATTGCGGCGCGGTCGGCTACAAGCCGAGCTTCGGTACGCTCGTCAGGGTCGGGGTCAAGGCGCTGTCCGACAGCCTCGACACGGTCGGCATGATCGCCCGGACCGTCGCCGACGCCGGGGCGGTCACCGCGGCGCTGGCCGAGGCGCCCAAGCTCGCCGCGGCAGCTCTGGACCGGCCGCCGCGAATCGGGATTTTCCGTAGCTCGCGCTGGGACTTGGCGGAACCGGCGACGCGGGAGGCGCTGGCCCGGGCGGCTGCTGCGGCCGAGGCCGCCGGCGCGAGCGTGGTCGAAGTCGCCGTGCCCGACTGGTTCGAGGAACTCTACCGCTGCCACGACGCGGTGATGGGCTGGGAGACGCCGCGGGCGCTCGCCCACGAGCGCGCCGTCTTCGCCGACCGGATCGCCCCGCCCACCCGCGCCTTCCTCGACACGCTGGCGCGGACCACCCGCGCCGACTACGACGCCGCGCTCGCGCGGATCGCCGACCGTGCCGGCATCCTCGACGCCCTGATCGGGGATTGCGACGTGCTGTTCACGCCGGCCGCGACCGGCGAGGCCCCGGCCGGCCTCGGCGCCACCGGCGACCCGGTGTTCTGCAAGGTCTGGACGCTGCTGCACGGGCCGGCGCTGGCGGTGCCGGCCGGCTTCGGGCCGAACGGGCTGCCGGTGGCCGTCCAGGTGGTCGGTCGGCTCGGGCGCGACGCCGAAACGCTCGCCGCCGCCGCCTTCGCCGAGGCGGCGCTGAAGGACGCAACCTCATGACGACGCTCGCCGATTCGCTCCCGCCGCGCCACGTCCTGGCGCCGCCCGCGCCGGTCGGGGCCGCGCCCGGCACCGGGGACCTGGTCGACCTGTTCAAGGCCGCGATGGGCCGGCTGTCCGGCGCCGTCACGGTGATCACCGCCGGCCGCGGCGCGGCGGCACGGGGTCTGACCGCCACCGCGGTCTGCAGCGTCTCGATCGCGCCGCCGACGCTGCTCGTCTGCGTCAACCGCTCCGGCGAGGCGCACCGGGCGATCGCCGAGAGCGGCTCGTTCTGCGTCAACGTGCTGGCCGAGGCCAACCGCGCGGTCGCCGACCGCTTCGCCGGACGGGCCGGCGCCTTCGGCGGCGAGCGGTTCGCGGGCGGGGACTGGAGCGAACTCGCCACCGGCGCGCCGGCGCTCGACGGCGCCCTCGTCAACGTCGACTGCCGGATCGCCGAGGCCGTCGAGGCCTATACCCACACGGTGTTCTTCGGGACGGTCGCGGCGGTCCGGCTCGGGACCGGCGGCGCGCCGCTCGTCCACTTCGACCGGGCCTACCGCTCGCTCGCCTGACAACCAACCGACAACCGGACGTCTTTCGGGAGACGACAGCCATGGCCATCAGTGACCTCGCCCTCGTGGAGGCGTGGAAGGACGTCCTCCTGATGTCGAAGCTGACGCCGGGCGAGCAGGTCACCCTGCTCGTCTGCGACGACAGCAACCCGCAGCTGGTCTCGACCGCGCGGATCGCCGTCGGTCAGCTCGGCGGCATCCTGACCATCCTGCAGCTGCCGCCGCTCAACGGCGACGTCGCGCTGTCGCGGGACAAGTCGGGCTACGTCGGTTACACCGCGCTGAAGGGCAACCTGCCGGCGCTGGAGGCGATGAAACATTCCGACCTCGTGATCGACACGATGATGCTGCTGTTCTCCCCGGAGCAGGAGGAGATCCTGAAGACCGGCGCGCGGATGCTGCTCGCCTGCGAGCCGCCGGAGGTGATGCTCCGGATGAAGCCGACCGCCGAGGACGGCCGCCGCGCCTCCGCCGGCGCCGCCCGGCTGGCGAAGGCGAAGACGATGACGGTGACGTCCAAGGCCGGCACCGACTTCCGCTGCGCCCTCGGCCAGTACCCGGTGCTGAAGCAGCAGGGCTTCGTCGACGTCAAGGGCGGCTGGGACCACTGGCCGAGCTGCTTCGTCGCGACCTGGCCGAACGAGGGCTCCTGCGAGGGCGTCATCGTGATCGACACCGGGGACATCCTGCTGCCGTTCAAGCGCTACGCCCGCGAGCCGATCCGGATCGAGATCGAGGGCGGTCGGATCCGGCGGATCCTCGGCGGCTTCGAGGCGGAGTATCTCAGGAGCTACATGGACAGCTTCCAGGATCCGGACGCCTACGCCATGGCCCACGTCGGCTGGGGCCTGCACCGCAAGGCGCACTGGACCACGCTCGGCCTCTACGACCGCGAGGCGGGTCTGTCGATGGACGCGCGCTCGTTCTGGGGGAATTTCCTGTGGTCGAGCGGCCCGAACACCGAGGCCGGCGGCACCCGCGACACCCCCTGCCACATGGACATCCCGCTGCGGGGGTGTTCGCTGTCGCTCGACGGCGAGCCGATGACGATCGAGGGCAAGGTGATCCCGGCCGATCAGGCTTGAGGGGGGATGGGGGCAGAGCCGCGTCTTCTACCCTTCCCCTCGTGGGGAGGGTCGGCGCGCAGCGCCGGGGTGGGGTGGCGCGGCGGTTCGGGGATGAGCTTCTTCGAGGGGCGGGCGCCGGCTCGGGTCGATGCCGGGCGTCGGCGCTACCCCACCCCGCCGGCCTTCGGTCGTCGACCCTCCCCACGAGGGGGAGGGTAGGTCGCGGCGGTGGAACCGTACCCCACCCCGCCGGCCTTCGGCCGTCGACCCTCCCCGCAAGGGGGAGGGTAGAAGATCGGCTCAGCCGTTGCTCTTCGCGGCCTCGGCGTCGATCTCGCGGAAGAGTTCGCGGGCGACGCGGAAGCTGTCGAGGGCGGCGGGGACGCCGCAGTAGATGGCGACCTGGAGGAAGACCTCGCGGATCTCGTCGCGGCTGAGGCCGTTGTTGAGCGCGCCGCGGACGTGGAGCTTCAGCTCGTGCGGCCGGTTCAGGGCGGCGATCATGGCGAGGTTGAGGAGCGAACGGTCGCGGCGCGGCAGGCCGTCGCGGCTCCAGACCTCGCCCCAGCAATACTTGGTCACCAGCTCCTGCAGCGGGCGGGTGAAGTCGTCGGCCTCGGCCAGCGACTTGTCGACATAGGCGCTGCCGACCACGGCACGCCGGATCTCCAGGCCCTTCTCGTAGAGGTCGTCGGTCATTGTCCCATCTCCTTGTCGAACGTCGGTTCGGGGCGCCCGATCCCGGGGGGATCGGCGTCGTCGGGGGCGAGCGCCGCGGCGGCGGCCGCGGCGACGTGGGCGGCCGTGAGCGCGCCGGCCCGGTCGGCGTCGCCGGCGGCGAGGGCGGCGGCGAGCGCGGCGATCTCGGCGGCCGAGGCGGCGAGCCGGCCGGGGCGCGCCAGCGAGCGCGCGCGCAGGAGGCCGGTGCGGGCGTGCAGCCGGGCGAGCATCTCGCGGGCGACCGGGTTGTCGGCGCCGTCGGCGAGGGCGTCGTAGAAGGCGCGCTTGGCGGCGAGCACGGCCGCACCGTCGCCGGCGGCGCAGGCGGCGCCGATCGCCGCGGCGGCGTCGGCGAGGCGGGCGCGGGCGGCCGCGTCGGCGCGGGCGCAGAACTCGCGGGCGGTCAGCGCCTCCAGCGCGGCGCGGACGGCGTAGACGTTCTCGGCCTCGCGCCGCGAGATCCGGCCGACCACCAGCCCGCGCACGCCGGGCTCGACGAGACCGGCGCTCTCGAGTTCGCGCAGCGCCTCGCGCAGCACGGTGCGGCTGACCGCGAAGCGGGTGCAGAGGTCCTTCTCGACCAGCCGGTCGCCCGGTGCCAGCGCGCCGCGCCCGATCAGGTCGGCGATGGCGGCGACGAGGCGGCGGCGCAGCGGTGCCGCCTCGCGGGCGATCGGTTCGACCGGGATGACGTCGGCGTCCACCGGCGCCGCTCAGGCGCCGAGGAAGCCGTCGACGGCGGCGTGGAAGGCGTCGGGCCGGTCGAGGTTGGCGAGGTGGCGGGCGCCCGGGATGGTCTCGTAGAGCGCGCCGGGCACGAGACCGACGATCTCCTCGGAGAGCCGCGGCGGCGTGCGCTGGTCGCGGTCGCCGACCACGACCTTCACCGGAATCCGGATCGCCTTCAGGAGGTCGACCACGTCGGCGGTGAAGACCGAATTGGCGGCCTCGACATAGGCCTCGGCCGACATGGCGGCGATCGAGGCGGCGAGCGCCTCGGCATGGGCGGGGTCGCCGTCCTCGACCAGGGTGTCGGCGGCATACTGGCGGCCGTAGGCTTCCATGCCCTTGTCGGCGATGGTCGCCGCGATCGCGGCGGCGCGCTGGGCGCCGGCCTCGCCCTGGGTGGCGAAGCTGTCGGCGATCACGAGGCGCGAGACCTTCTCCGGCGCGAGGTCGACGAGGTTGGCGGCGATCGGCCCGCCCATGGAGATCGCCACCACCGCGGCCGGGCCGAGGCCGAGCGCGTCGATCACGGCGGCGACGTCGGCGGCGACGTTGCGCACCGTGAAACCGCCGTCTCGGCTGGAACGGCCGTGGCCGCGGGCGTCGATGGCGACCACGTCGAAGCGGGTGGACCAGCGCCGGATCTGCTCGGCCCAGAGCCAGGCGGCGGTGCCGAGGCTGTGGATCAGCACGAGCGGGGCGCCGGCGCCGGCACGGTCGTAGCCGAGTGTCTCGCCGTTGACGTCGATGGTGGCCACGGGCGGTCTCCGAGGGGTCGATTGCGGTGGATCAACGTATTACTGTCGTACAATCATACGGTCAAGCCGCGTCGCGGACGGCGACGCGGGGACCGGCTCGAAAGGGAGAGCGTGACATGCGGATCGAGGACCACGGCGGCGGCGTCATCGGGGTGGTGTTCACCCTCGCCGCGGACGGCAACCACATCACCTCGGCCGGCATCCGCGCCTTCGCCGACGCGCTCGACGGCGTGCTGGCGACGCCGGGCCTGCGGGCGGTGGTGCTGTCGGGCGAGGGCGAGAACTTCTGCGCCGGCCGGATCGGCGCCAAGGGGCTGACCTCGGCGGCCGAGGTCGCGGCCGACCTGTCGCTGATCCTCGAGGTCAACAGCCGGCTGCGCGGCTCCAAGGTGCCGTTCGTGGCGGCGGTCGAGGGCAAGGCCTTCGGCTTCGGCTGCGGCTTCTCCACCCAGTGCGACGTCACCATCGCCGGCGACGGCGCGCGCTTCGCCCTGCCGGAGATGTCGCACCGGCTGCCGCCGCTGATCGTGCTCAGCTATTTCGGCAAGTTCGTGCCGTTCAAGCGCGCCTTCGAGCTGGCGCTGACCAGCCGCGAGTTCGGCGCCGACGAGGCCCGCGAGATCGGCATCGCCACCGAGGTGGTGCCGGCCGGCACCGCCCACGCCCGGGCGCTCGCCTTCGCCCGCGAGATCGCCGCGCTCGACGAGGCGTCGGTGGTGCTGCTCAGGACCTTCGCCCGCCGCGTCGCCGGCCTCTCCGACGACTTCGAGGCCAAGGTCGGCGTCGACCAGATGGCGATCATGATCGCCGCCCGGACCGCGGCGGGGCACTGACACCGAACCCGCAACGTTCCGACCTCTGGTCGGAACGTTGCGGGCGAGGAGCGCCCGACCGGGCGTCGGCCGAATGGCCGAGACCCCGTGAAGTCCCGACGAGTCGGGACTTCACGGGACAGGTATGAAGCCGAGCCCGGGCGGTCCCGCTCCGTCGGGACCGCCCGTGCGATGGGGACGAGACCGGGAATCCGGCACGAGGGAGGACGCGGACGTGGACGAGACCATCCTGTTCGTCGGGGTCGGCCGCATGGGCGGCCTGATGGCGGAGCGGCTGCTGGCCGCCGGCGCGCGGCTCGCCGTCGCCGACCTCTCGGAGGAGGCGCTGGCGCCGTTCCGCGCCCGCGGCGTGCCGGCGGCGACGACCGGCGCGGATCTCCCCGGCCGCGTCGTCGTCACCATGCTGCCGACCGACGTCCACGTCCGCGCGGCCCTGCTCGGCCCGGGCGGGGCGGTGGGCGCGATCGCGCGCGAGGCGGTGATCGACATGTCGACGGCGGCGCCGGGCTCGACCGAGGGCCTCGCCGCCGATCTCGCCGCCCGCGGCGTCGGCCTCCTCGACGCCCCGGTCAGCGGCGGCATGGCGCGGGCCCGCGACGGCAGCCTGACCGCCATGGTCGGCGGCGATCCCGTGCTGTTCGAGCGCTGCCGGCCGATCCTGTCGGCGATGTGCGGCGACGTCACCCGGGTCGGGCCGGTCGGCTCCGGCCACGTGGTCAAGGCGCTCAACAACTTCCTGTCGGCCGCGACGCTGTGGACCGCGTCCGAGGCGCTGGTGATCGGCACACGGCTCGGCGTCGACCCGGAGACGATGCTGAAGGTGTGGACCGCCGGATCGGGGCGCAGCCACGCCACCGAGGTCAAGCTGCCGCACCACGTGCTGACCGGCCGCTACGACTTCGGCCAGACCCTGACGCTGTTCTGCAAGGACATCGCGATCGCCTCCGACCTCGCCGCGCGCGCCGGCGTGGAAGCCTCCGGTCTCGCGGCGCTGGAGGCGCTGTGGTGCGCGGCGCGCGACGAACTCGGCGGGCGCGAGGACATCACCGTGGTGGCGCGCCTGTTCGCCGAGCGCGCGGCGGCGCGGGACGGCGATCCGTCGGAGTAGACGCCGCCGGTGGCGTTGCCCGATTCGCGGGCAGCGCGGCGGGCGGGGCGACCGACATTCGGCTTTGCCAGCGGGCGCCGGATGGGGAACCATCGGCGCCGTCCCTTCCCCCTGCCGCCGCCGAGGAGCGCCGCCATGGCCCGCCACCACGAGATCCCCGCCACCCCCGAGAACATGGTCTACGGCTTCCTCGACGCCCGCCAGCCGCCGGTGCTGCGGATCGCCTCCGGCGACACCGTGACCCTGCACGCGGTGCCGTCGGGCGGGCGCGAGTCGCTGCCGACCAACGGCCTGACGGTGCCCGACGACTTCCTCGCCGCGCTCGACGCGCTGGCGCACCATCCGGGGCCGCATTTCCTGACCGGACCCGTCCACGTCGAGGGCGCCGAGCCCGGCGACGTGCTGCAGGTCGACATCCTCGAGGTGAAGCCGCGGCTCGACTGGGGCTTCGTCGCCATCCTGCCGCTGCTCGGCACGCTGCCGGAGGAGTTCACCGACTACGAGTTCATCCACCCGACCATCGACGCCGAGCGCGGCGTCTGCACCATGCCGTGGGGCGTGGAGATCCCGCTCGACCCGTTCTTCGGCGTGATGGCGGTGGCGCCGCCGCCGGCCTGGGGCCGCTGCGGCTCGCCGGTGCCGCGCGTCTTCGGCGGCAACATGGACAACAAGGAACTGAAGCCCGGCACGACGCTCTATCTGCCGGTGTTCAACGAGGGCGCGCTGTTCTCGGCCGGCGACGGCCACGGCGTCCAGGGCGACGGCGAAGTCTGCATCACCGCGCTCGAGACCGCGCTCAGCGGCACCTTCCGCCTCACCGTCCGCAAGGATCTCGGCTACCGCTCGCCCTTTGCCGAGACCGCGGACCACCTGATCTCGATCGGCCTAGACGAGGACCTCGACGACGCCGCCAAGCAGGCGGTGCGCGAGATGGTCGCCCACGTCTGCGCCCGCACCAACCTGACGCGCAACCAGGCCTACATGCTGTGCTCGCTCGCCGGGAACCTCCGCGTCACCCAGACGGTCGACGGCAACAAGGGCGTCCACATGATGCTGGCGAAGGCGGTGCTCTGATACCGGTCCCGCAAATTCCCGACTCGTCGGGACTTTGCGGTGTTTCGGCCATCCGGCCGGCGCCCGGTCGGGCGCTCCTCGCTCGCACAGCTCCGACCAGAGGTCGGAACTGTGCGAGCTCGGTATGACGCGAAGGGGGCCCGGCGGCGCGGGGGAGGGCGCCGCGCCGCCGGATGCCGGGACGGTCGTGGGAGCGTCCCGGCGTGTGGCCGAACAGGTCTCGGATCAGCCCTTGTGGTGGACCTGTTGCAGGCCGTAGACCGGCGTCTCGATGCCGACCTGACGGGCCTTCAGCTGCAGCGCCAGGAACTGCGAGTAGTGGCGCGACTGGTGCAGGTTGCCGCCGTGGAACCACAGGCCCTCCTGGGCGGTCGGCTTCCACATGTTGCGCTGCTCGCCCTCCCAGGGACCGGGGTCCTTCGGCGTGTCGGAGCCGAGGCCCCAGACCTTGCCGACCTTGTCGGCGGTCTCCTTGTCGACGAGGTCGGCGACCCAGCCGTTCATCGAGCCGTAGCCGGTGGCGTAGACGATGACGTCGGCCGGCACGACCTCGCCGCTCGCCAGCTTGACGCCCTCCGGCACGATCTCCTCGACCTGACCGGCCTTCAGCTTGATCTTGCCGTCGATGATCAGCTGCGAGGCGCCGATGTCGATGTAGTAGCCCGAGCCGCGGCGCAGGTACTTCATGAAGAGGCCGGAGCCGTCGACGCCGAAGTCGAGCTGGAAGCCCGCCTTCTCGAGCGCGGCGTAGAAGTCGGCGTCGATCTCGCGGATCTTGTCGTACACCGGCTTCTGGAAGGTGTGCATGATCCGGTAGGGCACCGAGGCGAAGATCAGGTCGGCCTTGGCCGTGGTCATCCCCGACTGCACCGCGCGCTCGGAGTAGAGGTCGCCGAGGCCGATCTCCATCAGCGGCTCGGAGCGCACGATGTGCGTGGTCGAGCGCTGGATCATGGTGACGTCGACGCCGTTCTCCCATAGCGCGGCGCAGATGTCGTGCGCCGAGTTGTTGGAGCCGATCACGACCACCTTCTTGCCCTTGCAGCCGTCCGGTCCCGGATGCTGCGAGGAATGGTGCTGCTCGCCCGCGAAGGTCTCCATGCCCTTGAACTTCGGCACGTTGGCCTTGCCGGACATGCCGGTGGCGAACACCAGCTGCTTCGGCTTCAGCACGATCTCGCGGCCGCCGCGCTCGACCACCACGGTCCATTCCTTGGCGGCGTCGTCCCAGGTCGCCTTCTTCGCCGTGGTGCTCGACCAATAGTTGAGCTCCATGACCTTGGCGTACATCTCGAGCCAGTCGCCGATCTTGTCCTTCGGCGCGAAGACGGGCCAGTTCTTCGGGAAGTCGATGTAGGGCAAGTGGTCGTACCAGACCGGATCGTGCAGGCAGAGCGACTTGTAGCGCTTGCGCCAGCTGTCGCCGGCCCGCTCGTTCTTCTCGACGATGATGGTGGGCACGCCGAGCTGGCGCAGCCGGGCGCCGAGCGCGATGCCGCCCTGGCCGCCGCCGATGATCAGCACCTCGGGCTGGGTCTCGAAGCCGAGGGTGGCGGCCTCGTGCTCGCGCTCCTCCTTCCAGGTGCGGGCGCCGACGTTGACGCCGTGGCGGGCGCCGAGCGGACGGGTGAAGCCAGCCTTCTCCTCGTGGCCCTTCAGCTCGACCATGGTGGTGAGCAGCGTCCAGATCAGGCCGTCCTTCAGCCGGATCAGGCCGTAGCCGCGCGCGACCGCGGTCTCGAACGAGATCCAGGCCTCGGCGATGCCGCCGTTCTCGCTGGCCTCGGTGCCCTCGGCGATCTGCCAACCCGTCGGCGCGGTGCGGGAAAGGCAGGCGGAGAGCATGTCGCGGACCGCGTCGCGGCCCTCCATGGTCTTGATGTTCCAGGTGAAGGTGACGAGGTCGCGCCAGTAGCACTCCTCGGCGAACAGGCCGACCGCGGCGTCGATGTCGCCGGCGGCGAGGGCGTCGCCGAAGCGGTCCAGGAAGGCCTGGACCTTGCCGGTCGGTGTGGTGTCGAGCATGCCTTCGTTCCTCCCGAGTGATTTCCACGTGGCGCGGCGTCGTCCTCCCGCCGCCGCGCCGGGGAGGGGAGCGCAACGGCCGTGCCAAGGGGGGCGGGACGAGCCGAGGTAAGGAAAAACAGTTACTTGGAGGATGGTGCCGGCGGCCGCGGCGTTGCACGCGCCACGCCGGCCGCCACAGGTGTGGCGCCACGCCGGCCGCGGGCGCTCAGGCGTCGCCGCGTTCGCGCCGCAGCCGGCGGTGCACCGTCGAGCGGTCGACGCCGAGGCGGCGGGCGAGTTCGGAGACGTTGCCGCCGGCCGCCGCGAGCAGCGCCAGGGTGTCGCCGACGGGCTCGGGCGGCGTCGCGGTCGCGGCGAGGCCCTCCGGCAGGTCGCCGAGGGTGATCGTGCCGTCGTCGCAGAGCGCGGCGGCCACTTTCAGCACGTTGACGAGTTCGCGGACGTTGCCGGGCCAGCGGTGGGCGGCGAGCGCCATGCGGACGCCCGGACCGAGGCGCGGGGTCTCGCCTGTCTCGCGGCCGATCCGCTCCAGGAGGTGGTCGACGAGGCCCTGGAAATCCGTGCGGGCGCGCAGCGGCGGCAGCTTCAGCGTCGCGGCGGCGAGGCGGTACCAGAGGTCCTCGCGGAAGCGGCCCGCGGCGACCATCGCCTCGATGCCGCGGTGGGAGGCGGAGACGAGGCGGAAGCGGACGGGCTTGGCCCTGCCGCCGCCGACCGGCGTGACCTCGCCCTCGGCGAGCACCCGCAGGAGCCGGCTCTGCAACAGGAGCGGCATGTCGCCGATCTCGTCGAGGAACAGGGTGCCGCCGTCGGCGAGCTCGATCAGGCCGGGCTTGCCGCGGGCGGCGGCGCCCGTGAAGGCGCCGGGGGCGTAGCCGAACAGCTCGCTCTCGACCAACTGCTCGGGGATCGCGGCGCAGTTGACCGCGACGAAGCGGCCGGGGTTCGGCCGGCTGTCGTGGATGGCGCGGGCGA
Source organism: Oharaeibacter diazotrophicus (assembly GCF_004362745.1). Lineage (NCBI taxonomy): Bacteria > Pseudomonadati > Pseudomonadota > Alphaproteobacteria > Hyphomicrobiales > Pleomorphomonadaceae > Oharaeibacter > Oharaeibacter diazotrophicus. Next base: position 122,036 of record NZ_SNXY01000011.1, read on the forward strand.
GCACCTCCTTGCCGGTGCCGGTTTCGCCCTGGATCAGGATCGGGATGTCGCGGGCGGCGAGCTTGGCGGCGCGCTGGGCTACGGCGTCCATGGCGGGATCGCCGAAGGAGAGCTCGCGCAGCGCCCGCGGCACCGCCGGCCGTCGCTGCGGCACGCCGCGGAAGCTTGCCGGCGGCGCGATCGCGCTGGCGAACAGGGCGAAGCCGCCGCGGGTGCGCACGACGCGCTCGCCGTCCGGCCGGCCGCGCATCAGCCGCGGCAGGTCGTCGACCTCGAGGTCGAGGAAGCGGGAGATCGGCTGGCCGACGAGCGTGCCGGTGGACGGGCCGTCGAGGCCGAGGAAGCCGGAGAGGGCGCGAAGGCCGCCGTGGGTCATGCCGGTGACGCGGCCGGCGCCATCGAGGGCGACGGCGCAGTCGGGGTCGACGTCGAGGAAATCGGGCGAGCGGGCGAGGCGGAGCACCCAGTCGTTGCGGGCGCGCGCCATCAGGTTGGCGAGTTCGATCCGCCGCGCGGTGGTGGAGACGAGGTGGAGCGCGAGGTGCTGGCTGGCCTTGGCGGTCGGCGAGCGCAGCTGGCTGATGTCGAGCACGGCGGTGAGGTCGCCGAGGGTGTCGAAGATCGGCGCGGCGGTGCAGGTCAGGCCGATGTGGCTGGTGTCGAAATGGTCGTCCTGGTGGATGACGACCGGCTCGCCGGAGACGATGCAGGCGCCGACGGCGCAGGTGCCGGCCCGGCTCTCCGACCATTCCGAGCCGAGGTAGAGACCGGCACGGCGGAGCTGGTTGTCGAAGGTCGGGTCGCCCATGAAGTCGACGGTGACGCCGCGGGCGTCGGACAGCAGCAGCACGTAGTTCTGTTCGGCGACGTGGCCGAACAGGCGCTCGAGGCCGGAGCGGCCAATCCGGATCAGCTCCTCGGCCTGCTCGCGGTGCTCCTTCAGGATCGTCTCGGGGACGATGTAAGCCTCCTGGGCCGCCGCCGGGTCGAGCCGGTAGTCGTTGATGCAGCGCAGCCACGACCGCACCACCGGCGCGTCCCGCCGCGAGCGCGCGCCCATGGCGACGCGCGCGATCTCCTCGACGTGCGATCGAGCCGACATTCCCGGGGTCCTCCTCCGCCCGCGAGTATGCACGGCCGCGGCCGGGCCGCCAATTCGGTCGTCGGGATCGGGTGCGCCGTCGCGAGGGCGCGGAACCATGGCGCGGCCGCGGCCGGAACGAGCGCCGCATCGTCCGCGGCGACGATCGCCACCGTCATCGCCACCGAGGGCAGCGAGCACGGAGCCCGGAGGCCGTGGGGGGCGCGAGGCTCCGCGGCAGGGTCAAGCCGCGTCCTCCTCGGGGCGCTCGGCGCTACGCAGGGCCAGCGTCACGACGACGCCTGCGGGATCGGTTCCGGAAAGGGCTCCGGTGGCAGGATCCTGGGCCAAGCGAGCCTTGGCGGCGGCGAAGATGTCGCGGTCGGTCGTCTCCAGTCGGTAGGACAGAAGCCGCGCCGAAGCGCGCGGGGCGGGACGCGCGCCGGGGCCGGCCCAGAGATTCATCGCGAGCCGGTGCGTATAAGGTGCCCCCGTGCCCATGTCGGCCATGCCGAAGTCGGGAAGATTCAGGTTGCGGGCAAAGCCCAGGGACTCGAACCAGGCCTGGGCGGGCTCCAGCGCGGGCACGTGCAAGTGCAGGTGCGCAACCGTCGCGTCGCGGTGCACCGGCAGGGCCGGATCGGTGCCGTCGAGCGCAGCCAGTTCGGCCCGAAGATCCAGGCGATCGCGCCCGCCGTGGGGACGGCCCGACGCATCGAACATGGCGAACCGGCCGCCGTCGAAGGCGAACCGGCCAAAGCGCTCGGGCGTCTCGTAGGCGATCTCGATGCCGTGGCCATCGGGGTCGTCGAGGTACATCGCCTTCGACATCAGGTGATCGACCGGCGAGAAGCGAATGCCGAGGTCGAGGAACCGCCGCATCCGGCGGGCGAATTCGGCCCGGCTCGGCATTCCGAAGGCCACGTGGTACATGCCCGCGTGGCCCCTCGCGACCGGGCCGGCGGCACCGGGGGCGAGCACCACCAGCGTCCGGTCGGGACTGCCGAGCGCGAGGCCCGGACCGCGGTCGTGGCGGCGCACGAAACCGACGACGTCGGTCCAGAACGCCGCGGCGCGGTCGAGGTCGGTGACCGACAAGGTCAGAGGCCCCCAGGTCAGCCGTTCGGGAAGGTGGTCGGCTGCGCGTTGCCGAGCAAGGGCGAGGGCAGGGGTGTCCATGTCGGTCTCCTCGGATCCGGCGATCAGGCGCGGGGCGCGATGGGCGCCTTGCGGGTACGGCCCCAGAGGACGAACACGGCGAGCGCCACGTAGATCAGGTTGAAAGGCAGCGGTGCGAATTCGCCGCGCAGCGCATGGAACGGCACGGCCAGCACCTGGATGGCGAGCAGACCCGCGGCGGCCCAGACGGTCAGATGCGGCATGATCCGGGTCGCGGCAGGCAGGATCAGCCCGATCACGCCGAGCACTTCCATCGCGCCGATGAACCGGGGCAGTGCGATCGGCACGTCCGACATCCAGACCGCGCCCATCTTGGCGGCCTCTTCCGGGGAGAGAGAGTGGAACCAGGCTCCCATCAGGTAGAGAGCCGCAAGCGCGATCTGGCCGGCCCAGAGGGCGACATTCCAGCCGCGGCGGGTGGGGGCGGAGACGGTCGAAGTCATGGTCATGGTCTGTCCTTCCGGGTTCGGGGGGCATCGGCCCCCGTGTCTCGTGCCGCCGGAGATAGCCGGTCCCCCACCTCCGATCATCGGCGCGAGGCCGAAGGCTGCCTTTCTCCCGGGTTGATGATCGGCGCGAATGTCGAGGGCTCCTGTATTGATCGGCAATGTCGGCCGCCTCTACCCTGCCCGCTGCGACACCGATCTTCGCCCGCTGCACCACGTGGGTTCGCCTGGAGGACATCATGGACAGCCTGCTCAGCCTGCGGGTCTTTGCCGCCGTGGCCGAGGCGAAGAGCTTCGCGGCCGTCGCCGACCGCATGAACATCTCGGCCGCGATGACCAGCAAGCACGTCCAGCACATCGAGGCCGCGGTCGGCGCGCGGCTCCTGAACCGCACCAGTCGCAGCGTCAGTCTGACCGAGGCGGGCGCGATCTACCTCGCCGCCGTGCGTCCCCTGCTGGAAGGGCTCGACGAGGCGGGTGCGCGGCTGGCGAATTCGACCATCGACCCGCGCGGAACGCTGAAGATCAGCATGCCCGTGTGGCTGGCCGAACCGGGCTTTGTCCGGGTGCTGGCGGCCTTTCGCAGGCGATATCCCGACGTCGCCTTCGATCTCGACCTCAGCGGGCGCCCGGTCAATCTGGTCGAGGACGGCTACGACCTCGCCCTGCGCGTCAGCCCGACGCTGGACGAAGGCCTGATCGCGCGGCGGTTGGTGGACGTGACCTTCCACATCGTGGCCGCCCCCGCCCTCCTGGATCGGATCGGCCGCCCGAGGGACGTCTCCGACCTGAACGGTGCGCCGTTCCTGGCCTACAGTCCGGTCACCACGGGCGGGCGTGTGCGTCTGGGGTTGGGCCCGAACGCGCCCGAGGTCCGGATGATCCCGGTCATGCAGAGTTCCAACGAGACGCTGTTGTTTCAGGCCGCGCTGGAAGGAATGGGCATCGCGATCATGCCCCACCCCGTCGCGCGCGCCGATCTGGCCGAGGGCCGGCTGGAGCGGCTTCTCCCCGAACTCCCGGCGCCCACGGTGGCCCTGTCCGCAATCTACTCCGACCGCAGCTACCTGCCGGCCAAGACCCGCAGCTTCCTCGACTTCCTCGCCGGTCCCGAAGGCTTCGGCGGCCCGCTGGGGGCGCTGTGACGGGGTCGGCAGACGAGGCGATCATCTCCAATCAGGAAAGCCTGGATCAACGATCCGCCGGATGATCTCCTGGGAGTTGAGATCTAGCTTCATCTCGTCGGGCCGCGAGATCGCACGAGCCGGAGCGGCCGCGATCCGCAAGCCTCGACCCGAAACGTGAGATGAGGAGGTCACCCTGTCCATCACCCGCCGCACCGCCCTGGCCGTCGCCACCGCCGCCGCCCTGTCGCCGTTCACCGGGGCCGCCATGGCCCGGGACGACTACAAGGAGAAGATCCGCATCTTCTACGAGACCTTCAACCAGAACGATCCCAGCCTCCTGGACCGGATCATCGCCGAGGACTGGGTCCACATCCCCGCCGCCCCGGGAGAGGAACCGGGTCGCGAGGGCTTCAAGAAGCTGATCCCGGGCTTCGCCGCCACCTTCGGCAACGGCAAGCTGACGATCGAGGACATCGTCCAGGAGGGCAACAAGGTCGCCGTCCGCTCGTCCTACACCGCCACCCAGGTCGGCCCCTTCGCCGGCTTCCCGGCCAAGGGTCGCCCCTTCACCATCATGACCATCGACATCCACGAGTTCAACGACCAGGGCATGGTGCAGAAGACCTGGCACCTCGAGGACTGGCTCGGCGGCCTCTTCCAGATGGGCGCCTTCGAGAAGTGATCCGAACGTTCGCTCAAACTCTCCGGCCCGGGACTTCCCGGGCCGACCTCGTTCCGGAGATCGCCGTTCCGGCGTGCGCCTGCAGTTCACGTCGCAAGTGATCGCGCGGCCACGGAATTCCGAGCGAACGAGCGCCCCCCGGGTCGGCCTTCAGCAACCGGGAGCGAAGCGATCCGACACGATGGGGAAGGAAATGGCGGAGAAGGAGGGATTCGAACCCTCGATACGGTTTCCCGTATACACGCGTTCCAGGCGTGCGCCTTAAACCACTCGGCCACCTCTCCGCGGGGCCGACTTGACGTCGCGGGCGGGACTATACTCATCGCGGCGCAGGGTTCAAGCGTCTTGCGCGGCAAAGCGAAAACGGGCGTGCGCGCCCCATCGCCGGGGCCGCCCGGGCCGGTCGTCACGGTCGACCGCTCGTGCGGGCGCCCTTTAGACGGCGGCGGCGAAGCCGGGGGTGCGCGAGGGACGGGCCGGGGCGAGGAGGCGGGCGGCGAGCTCGTCGGCGATGCGGCCGGAGAGGGCGTCGCGGACGACCTCGGCGAGACCGCGGCGCTCGCGGCGGTCGGTGGCGAGGGCGGGGTCGCGCAGCGGCCAGCGTAGCACCGGCACGTCGGGGAAGGCGGAGACGCCCGGGCCGGTCCAGGTGACGGTGGCGAGGTCGACGACGACGTCCGGACGGCGGGCGCCGGGCAGGGAGAAGATCGTCCACGCCTTCGGTTCGAGGCCGTCGGCGGGCACGGCGGCGGCGGCGAGGGCGGCGCGGGCCTCCTCGAGCATGCGCGGGGCGGGATTGCGGCCGGCGCTGAAGGCGCGGATGCGCGGGTCGGCGCGGTGGTTGACGAGCGCCTCGGCCATCAGGCTCACGGCGGCGTTGGTCTCGCACAGGAACAGGACGTCGAACGACTGCATGCGCGTCTCCTGGTGGCCGTCGCGGCGCCCACCCGACGGCGCGATCCTTGCCGGAATCACGTGTCGGCGCGGTGACGCCCGGGGTCCCCGGGGATCCGCGACGCCGCGGCTCCCCGGGGTCCCGGTCCGGGCCCATGCATCGAACAGGCCAACCGCCGTCGGTCGAACTCCGGGGCGGCGCCGGACGGGTGTCCGGGCCGCCCGATCGAACGCGCGGGGCGCCGTCAGGTTCCCGCCGGCGCGGTGCCCGACCAGTCGACCCGGCGGGTCGCGAACAGCACGACGGTGAGGAGGACGAAGCCGGTGACCGCGCCAGCCATCAGCGCGACGTCCTCGAGGCGCAGGATCGCGTAGAGCAGCCCGAACAACGCGCCGAAGGCGCCGGCGGCGACGGCGGTGCGGACGAGGCCGCCGAGCTGCATGCCGACGAAGGCGGTGACGACGCCGCCGGTGGCCAGCGAGGCGACGGCATAGGCGGGGCCGAAGCCGATCTGCTCGGCGAAGGCGAGCAGCAGCACGTAGAAGAACACCAGGACGAGGCCGACCAGGGCATATTGCACGATGTGGATGCGGCGCGGCGACAGGATCTCGAGCACGAAGACGATGCCGAAGACGGCGCCGACGAACATCAGGCCGTATTTCAGGGCGCGGTCGACCAGGGCGTAGAGGTCGAGCGGGGCGGCGAGGTCGACGCCGACGGTTTCGCCGTCGAAGCGGTCGTAGCCCTCGGTCTCGGCGGTCCACGTCTGCGGCACGTTGCGGGCGAGCTGCGGCACGCGCCAGGTCGCCTCGAAGCCGTCGGGGCGGAGCGCGCGTTCGGACGGCAGCGTGCCGCCGGAGAAGCCGGGATGCGGCCAGTTCGAGGCGAGCTTCACCTCGGACGTCCGGCCGACCGGGGCGACTTGGAAACCGCCCGAGCCCTTCAGCCGCAGCGCGAGCGTCACGTCGAAGCCGCCGGCGGTGGTGGCGTCGAGGAGGCCGGCCGGCAGGGCGGCGTGCAGCCCGACCGCGCCGCCGGCGACGCCGACACCGGACTCGAGGCTCGCCGACGTGCCGGCGACGGCGAGGTCGGCGGTCTCGATGCCGCCGAGGTCCGAGATGCCGATCGACAGCACGGCGCGGGCGCGGTCGACGCCGCGGACGTCGCCGGGGAAGTGCTCGGGGCCGACCGGGCCGAAATGCGCGGTCAGCGTCGCGGTCGCGCCGTAGACGGGGACCTCGTAGAGCGACAGCCGGCGCGTCTCGGCGGCGAGGTCGCCGGCGAGCGCGAAGCGCTCCGGCAGGATCACCGCGGTGCGGGTCTCGACGGTCGCGGTGTAGGGCAGGCCGTCGCGGGTGCCGGCGGAGGTGGCGACGGTATAGGGCACCAGGAGGACGGGCCCGAACAGGCGCTGCGGACCGGCCCAGTCGCGGGCGATGGTGGCGACCACCTCGTCGCGGCGGCCGGCGCGCTCGTCCTTGAGGGCGTAGACCATCAACTGCGGCACGATCAGCAGCAGCGACAAAAGGGCGATGAAGACGAACTTGGCGGTCGGGCTGCGCAGGAAGCCGCCGCGCGGCGGCGGCTCGGCCCGCGGCGCGGCGGGCGTCTCGGTGGTGGTCGCGGTCATGGTGTCCCCCGGGTCGCGACCGCCGGTGATCCCGTCGGGGCGGCCGCGGGGCGAGGATCGCGAGGGAAGACGTCGAAGCCGGGGTGCGAGGGCGACGGAAGCGGGGGCGGATCGCGGCGATTTCGCGATCCGCCCCCGAACGTGGCGGAGATCCCGTTTCCGATCGGCGCCGTCACGGCTGGCGGTAGACCCAGCCGAGGGCCGGCGAGCCGACCTTCTCCTCGATGATCGCGAAGCGCGTCCTGTTGGCGGTCGAGTAGACGATCGCCGATCCGGCGACGCCCGCGCCGGCGCTGAAGATGAAGCGGCCGGCGCCGGCGGCGTTGGCGGTCTTGCAGACGACGCGCTGGTTGACGAGGGCGACGACCGAATCGGCGCGCTCGGCGAGATAGGACACCGGGCCGGAGCCGGACACGAAGGTGTAGCGGGCGAGCGTGGCGGACTCGGTGCCGCCGAGATAGGGGCCCTCGGCGGCGCCGACGAAGACGCCGTTGGCGGCGAGGCAGGCGTCGTAGCGGCCGCCGGTCGCCGCGCTCGGGTCGGCGACGGCGTCGCCGATGGTGGCCTGGAGCGGGTTGTCGCGCATCAGCACGAGTTCGGCGGCGCTACCCTTGGTGTGGAAGCGCAGCTCGAAGGAGGTGCCGCCGCCGGTGAAGACGAGGCGCGGCGGCTGGCCGGGCACGTCCGAGCAGGCGACCTTGTCGTCGCGGAAGCCGGCGACCGCGCCGGGCCCGTTGACGAAGCTGTTGGCGACGCCGGCGCCGCCGGCGCCGAGCACGATGCGCCCGATCGCGGCGTGGGCCTGGACGACGGCGCCGGGCTTGGTGTTGCCCTTCAGGGCGTAGACGTAGGTGCGGCCGGCGACGTCGGCGCAACTGGACGCGGCTGCGGCGGGGCTGGCGAAGCCGGCGGCGAGCGCGAGGCCGGCGGTGGCGAGGAGAACGGTCTTCATGATGGACCCTCGGTTCGGATGGCCGCGGCGGCCGGCACGACGCCGGGGCGCGGCAGAGACGACTTACGGTCCACGCGGGCAAGGTCGGGATGGTCGACTTCGACGAGGCGGTCCCGATGCGAAGCGGCCGGCCCCGTCGGGGGACGGGACCGGCCGTTCGTGCGGGTCTGAAGGGGCGGCTGCCGCCGTCAGGGCTGGCGGTGGAACCAGCCGCTGGTGGCGCGGCCGGGGGTCTCGTCGACGTAGACGACGCGGTCGCGCGAGGCGGCGGCGACGTAGCCGCTGGTGATCTTCTTGCCGGGGCCGTTGCCGATGACGAGGCGGGCCGCGCCGGGGCCGAACTCGGGTGCAGCCGTGCAGACCACCTCGGCGGCGGCGTCCGAGGAGCCCTTGCCGGACTTGAACACGTAGTCGTTGAGTTCGGCGACGGCCGGGGCGTATTTCCCGAGACCGGCGTCTCGCCCTCCGATCAGGGCGGCGAAGCGCCCGCCGAAGGCGGTGCAGGGCGCCGAGGCGGCCCGGCCCGGCACCAGCGGTGCGGCGTCGCCGCGGGCGACGAGGCCGCCGGGCCAGGCCGCGGTCAGGATCAGGTCACCGGCCGGACCATGGCGGAAAACCAGCGTGAGTTCCGACTGGTCCTTGCGCCAGAAGGTCAGGCGCGGAGGGATGCCGTCGTCACCTTGGCATTCGACGTCCTGTGTGCGGAAGCCGGCTTCGGATCCGGCGCCGTTGACGAAGTAGCGCACCAGACCGTGGCGGCCGTCGGCGTAGAGGCGGAAGCGTCCGCCCGCGGCGTAGGGCTTCACGTCGTCGTCGAACTGCTCCTGTTCCACGCCGTCGATGCGGAAGACGAAGGACTTGCCGGCCAGCGCGGCGCAGGACGGGCCGGCGAGGGCCGTTCCCGCGGTGGTCAGCACGGCGAAGGAAGCAATGATCGGGAAAAGGGTTCGCACCATATCGAGCACTCCGGAAAACGAACGCACCCGCCGGCGCCGAGACCGGGGCCGGCGGGCGGGTGGACGATCGTGAAAGCCGATCGCCCGACCGGAGGTTGAATTACGGTCCGCCGAAGCGCAAGCGCGACCGTCAGGGCTTCTCGGCCAGGGCACCCCGTTCGGCGAGCGGGCCGGGGAAGAAGCGGTCGAAGCAGGCGAGCAGGAAGGCGTCCGCGACGGCGCGGCGGGCGCCGTCGTCGGGCCGGGCGCGCGGCGTGCGGGCGACTTCGTCGGCGAGGGCGAAGCCGGCGGCGAGCCAGTCGCGCAGCGGGGCGGGCGGCACGCCGGTGCCGAGTTCGCGCGTCACCGCCTTGCGGGCGAGGAGGTCGTCGAGCGCGGCGCCGACACCGGCCGGCAGGTCGATGCCGGCGAGGAGGGCGCGAAGGTTCATCGGCGGCTGGTGGCGGTACCCGCGCGCCCGCATCCACGCCAGCGCGGCGACGGGGCGGACGACGTAGAACAGCTTCTTCAGCGGCACCTCGCCCGTGTAGTCGAAGCGGTTGCGGTGCGCGAAGACGAGGCCGGCGTGGTGGCGGGCGACGAGGCGGGGATCGACGATCTCGTCGAGCACGGCGCGGAGCGCGGCCTTGAACCCGTCGGGATCGGCGTAGGTGATGGCGGCATCGGCCCACTCGCCGATCACGGCGTTGCCGGCGAGGGCGAGCGCGAGGGCCTTGCGCAGGTCCCAGCCGTTGACGTCGAGGTCGCCGTCGATCGGAAACTCGATCACGTCGCGGCCGGGCCGGAGCGCGAGGTAGTCCGCCGGCGGGCGCAGGAAGAGGAAGCGGCAGTCGTAGTCGCTGTCGGGCGAGGGAAAACCCCAGGCCCGGCTGCCGCTCTCGACGGCGAACAGCAGCCTCGCGCCGTGCTCGGCCCCGACGGCGCGGAGCCGCCCGTCGATCGCCGCCACGACGGCGGGATCGAAGTCGGGCGGCAGGGCGCGGCCGGCGGCGAGGTCGGTGGTCAGATGCGGCGCTCCACCATCATCTTCTTGATCTCGGCGATCGCCTTGGCGGGGTTGAGGCCCTTGGGGCAGGTCTGCGCGCAGTTCATGATGGTGTGGCAGCGGTAGAGCCGGAACGGGTCCTCGAGATTGTCGAGGCGCTCGCCGGTGGCCTCGTCGCGGCTGTCGATCAGCCAGCGGTAGGCCTGCAGCAGGGCGGCCGGGCCGAGGTAGCGGTCGCCGTTCCACCAGTAGCTCGGACAGGAGGTCGAGCAGCAGGCGCACAGGATGCACTCGTAGAGGCCGTCGAGCTTCTCGCGGTCGTCGCGGCTCTGCTTCCACTCGGTCTCCGGCGCCGGCGTCACCGTGTGCAGCCACGGCTCGATCGAACGGTGCTGGGCGTAGAAGTTGGTGAGGTCGGGCACGAGGTCCTTGACCACCGCCATGTGCGGCAGCGGGTAGATCTTGATCGGCCCCTTCACCTCGTCCATGCCCTTGGTGCAGGCGAGCGTGTTCATGCCGTCGATGTTCATCGCGCAGGAACCGCAGATGCCCTCGCGGCAGGAGCGGCGGAAGGTCAGCGTCGGGTCGACCTTGTTCTTGATCCAGATCAGACCGTCCAGGATCATCGGACCGCAGTCGTCGAGGTCGACGAAATAGGTGTCGATGCGCGGGTTGCGGCCGTCGTCCGGATCCCAGCGGTAGATCCGGTATTCACGGAGCTTGGTGGCGCCGGCCGGCTTCGGCCACACCTTGCCCTCGACCATCTGCGAGTTCTTCGGCAGCGTGAGCTGGACCATCTTGGCTCTTCCTTCAGCTTCGTTCCGCCGTAGGGCTCAGTACACGCGCGCCTTCGGCGCGATGTACTCGATCTCGTTGGACATGGTGTAGGTGTGCACCGGGCGGTAGTCGATCGCGACGCTGCGCGCCGTGTCGTCGACGAAGGCGAGCGTGTGCTTCATCCACTCGGTGTCGTCGCGGTCGGGGAAGTCCTCGCGGGCGTGGGCGCCGCGGCTCTCCTTGCGGTTGACGGCCGAGTCCATGGTCACGACGGCCTGGACGATCAGGTTGTCGTATTCGAGCGCCTCGATCAGGTCGGTGTTCCAGATCAGCGAGCGATCGGTGACCTTGGCGTCCTCGGTGCCGGCCCAGACCTTGTGGATCAGTTCGTGACCCTCCTCCAGCACCTCGCCGGTGCGGAACACCGCGCAGTTGTTCTGCATGGTCCGCTGCATCGAGAGGCGCAGTTCCGCGACCGGGGTGCCGCCGCTCGCGTGGCGGAAGCGGTCGAGGCGGGCGAGCGAGTTCTCGCCGGCGTTCTTCGGCAGTTCGGAGTGGCGCTGGTTCGGCTCGATGGTCTCGGCGCAGCGGGCGCCGGAGGCGCGGCCGAACACCACGAGGTCGATCAGCGAGTTGGAGCCGAGGCGGTTGGCGCCGTGCACGGAGACGCAGGCGGCCTCGCCGACGGCCATCAGGCCGGGGACGACGCAGTCCGGGTCGCCGCCCACCTTGGTCAGCACCTCGCCGTGGAAGTTGGTGGGGATGCCGCCCATGTTGTAGTGCACGGTCGGCAGCACAGGGATCGGCTCGCGCGTGACGTCGACGCCGGCGAAGATCTTGGCGCTCTCGGAGATGCCGGGCAGGCGCTCGTGCAGGATCTTCGGGTCGAGATGGTCGAGGTGCAGGAAGATGTGGTCCTTGGACTTGCCGACGCCACGGCCCTCGCGGATCTCCATGGTCATGGCGCGCGAGACGACGTCGCGCGAGGCGAGGTCCTTGGCCGAGGGGGCGTAGCGCTCCATGAAGCGCTCGCCCTCGGAATTGGTGAGGTAGCCGCCTTCGCCGCGCGAGCCCTCGGTGATCAGACAGCCGGCGCCGTAGATGCCGGTCGGGTGGAACTGGACGAATTCCATGTCCTGCAGCGGCAGGCCGGCGCGCAGCACCATGGCGTTGCCGTCGCCGGTGCAGGTGTGCGCCGAGGTGCAGGAGAAATAGGCGCGGCCGTAGCCGCCGGTGGCGAGGATCGTCTTGTGGGCGCGGAAGCGGTGGACGGTGCCGTCGTCCATGCACAGGGCGACCACGCCGCGGCAGGCGCCGTCCTCCATGATCAGGTCGATGGCGAAATACTCGACGAAGAACTCCGCCGAATAGCGCAGCGACTGGCCGTAGAGCGTGTGCAGGATGGCGTGGCCGGTGCGGTCGGCGGCGGCGCAGGTGCGCTGGGCGCGGCCCTCGCCGTAGTTGGTGGTCATGCCGCCGAAGGGCCGCTGGTAGATCTTGCCTTCCTCGGTGCGCGAGAAGGGCACGCCCCAGTGCTCGAGCTCGTAGACCGCCGCGGGGGCGTTCTTGCAGAGATACTCGATGGCGTCCTGGTCGCCGAGCCAGTCGGAGCCCTTGACGGTGTCGTACATGTGCCAGCGCCAGTCGTCCGGCCCCATGTTGCCGAGCGAGGCGGAGATGCCGCCCTGGGCGGCGACGGTGTGCGAGCGGGTCGGGAACACCTTGGTGATGCAGGCGGTGCGCAAGCCCGCCTCGGAGGCGCCGACCACCGCGCGCAGGCCCGCGCCGCCGGCGCCGACCACGACGACGTCGAAGGTGTGGTCCACGAAGGTGTAGGCGCGGCCGCCCACGGTGAAGCCCTTCGCGGTGCCGGGGGTGTTGGACTGCGCCATGTTCAGGCTCCGAAACCGATCTTGACGAGGGCGACGACGGACGCGAGGCCGACGAGGCCGCAGAAGAAGGTGTTGGCGACGAGCGCGAGGATCTTGAGGTTGTCCGTGTGGACGTAGTCCTCGACGATCACCTGCATGCCGATCTTCATGTGCCAGACGATCGAGACGACCATGCCGATCGTCAGGACGTTGAGCACCGGGTTGGCGAGGGCGGCGCGGACGTCGGCGTAGGTGCCGGCCTGCAGCGCGATCACCACGACGACGAAGACCGCCGTCAGGATCAGGTTGGCGGCGGCGGTGACGCGCTGGCGCCAGAAGTGCTCGGTGCCCGACTTGGCGGAGCCGAGGCCGCGGACCTTGCCGAGCGGCGTGCGCATGGACTGGGACTTGGCCATGATGTCAGACCTCAGGCGACGACGAAGGCGACGATCCACAGGATCAGGGTGAGCGCGACCGAGCCGACGATGGTCGCCTTGGCCATGAAGTTGCGCGCCTCGAGGCCGAAGCCGTAGCCGAGGTCCCAGATGAAGTGGCGGATGCCGCCGAGGGCGTGGTGGACGAGGGCCCAGGTGAAGCCGAACAGCACGAGCTGGCCGAACCAGGAGCCGAAGAAGGCGCTCGCGCAGGCGAAGGCCGCCGGCCCGCTCGCGGCGGCGACGAACCACCATGCCAGCAGCGCCATGCCGAAATAGAGGCCCGCGCCGGTGATGCGATGGACGATCGACATCGTCATCGTCAGGATCGGGCGGAAGATCTGGAGGTGCGGCGAGAGCGGCCGCGAAACGGCGGGTCTGGCGTCGGCCATCGGTCTCTTGATCCCCTCGGCTCTGCGGCGGACGGAAGCTCGGTCCTTCCGAACACGTCACCTGACGTTTACGTAAGCGTCAAGTGATTGATCGTCTTCGGTTTCTTCTAGCTTCTCGGTCCCCTTGCGTCAAAGGCCATCTTGCAGCGCAATAAGTCTAATGCGCCCGAACCGCGCGCCGTCGGCGGCCGGCGCAGCGGAGACGGGGGTAACGTTTCGGTGAGGCCGGCGGAAGGGGCCGAGGTGTCGCTGCGGCGGCCGGCCGCGGGGTGTACCGAGCCTTAACCCTGGCGCGAGGTTTCCGGCGGTACGTCTCGACACGGGTGGCACCGGAAGGCGATCTACACCCGCGGGTGCCACCGACGGTGGCGCCAACGGAGACGAACCGCCATGCTCGACCGCCGCAGCTTCCTCGCCGCCACCCTCGGCGCGGCGACCTTCCCGATGCCGGCGCTCGCGCGCGCGGCGCTGACGCTGCGGGTGATCGCGCAGCGGGAGTGCCGGGTGGAGGGGCAGCGGGAATGGGCCGTCTATCCGACGCTGGCGGCGACGCCGGGCGGCAAGGTCGCGGCCATGTGGGGCTCCGTCATGGACGACGGCGTGGACACCTACGTGCAGATTCTGACGCCCACCCTCTCGCCGCGCTCAAAGCCGGTCAATGTGCGGGGGGCCGGCATGGTGCACCACGCGGTCGGGATGTCGCGGACGGGCGGCGTGGCGTTGACCGGTGTCGCGACCGGCAGCACGGCAACGCCGTTCACCTTCGACGGGGCGCTCGCGGGACCGGAGATCCAGCTGACGCGCCGCGACGCCCGCGTGTGCATCTACGAACCGGCGGTCTGCACGCTGGCCGACGGCTCCTTCATGACGGCCTGGCGGGCCGAAAGTCGGGATTCGTCCTATTTCGGAGCCGCGGGTCTGGTGATCGGTCCCGACGGGCGGCGGCGGACGGGCCTGTTCAACCTGTTCAAGCGCTACCAGCACTACGGGGCGTGGGTCTTCATCGAGGCGCTGGTTCCCGCCGGCGACGGGGCCGTGGTGGTCGGAACCCTCGACGAGCGGGGTGGCCTACCGGACGGGCAGTCGACCACGCCGCGTTCGATGCGGATGCGGCGCGTCGGCCCCCGCGGCCAGCTCGGTCCGGTCACGGAGATCGCCACGGGGTTCGACTGGGCGGTCGGCGGGGCGGTCGGGCTGCGCGACCGCGTCGCCCTGTTCTGGTGCGTCGGCGGCACGCTGTACGGCGGGCTCTACGCGCCGAACGGGGTGTGCGTGCGCGACTTCGAGCCGGTGCCCGACGTGCCTCCACCGGTGATGCGGGTCGCCTCCAACAAGATGCTGGTGCCGCTCGGCGGCGGTCGCCTGTTCAACTACGCCGGCCTCGTGGTCCACGACCTCTCGACCGGCCGGGTCGTCGCCCGGTTCGACGATCCCCGGGAGAACTGGGGGGAAGCGTCGGCCGCCGCGGCACTGGGGCACGGACGCGTCGCGATCGCCAACGGCAACTACCCGTATCTGACGACGCTCGCGATCGAGTGACGCGGGCCGCGTGCCCCCGGCGGCGCGGCACGTCGCCTCGCCGACCCGGTCGCCCGGGTGGCGTGGAGCGCCCGCCTCGACGGATTTCCGCGACGCCGATCTCCGGTGTCGCCACGGTATGGGGGACAGACCATGCTCGACCGCCGCAGCTTCCTCGCCGCCACCCTCGGGGCGGCGACCTTCCCGATGCCGGCGCTCGCGCGTGCGGAACCCGCTATCGTCCGTATCCGCGAGACGCCTCTCGTGGGGCCGGATCCGGATGCTCCGGATCATGCGCTCGCGGCGGGGTGCCTATTGGTTCGGAACCCGGCCGGCGGCCTTCTCGCGGTCTGGCAGCAAGGGGAGTCGCCGGCGACGCAGGTGCTCGCGCATCGCTTCACCGACGGGCTGCGGCCGGTCGGTGGCTATCGTCGGCTTCCGACCAGGAACGGGAGCGGGCTCTACGGTTTCGCACTCGGCGACGGCGGCGGGCTCTACAGCAGCCAAGCCGGATACCGGCGCGTCACCCTGGCCGGCGCCCCGGCCGGGCCCGTGGTCCCGTATCTGCCGGGTACGGACAAGCGCAACTACGCATTCGACGATCTCGTCGCCACGTCGAACGGCCGCTTCCATGCGCAGGGCTGGGTCGTTCATCTCGACGAGGACGGGCAGCCGAAGAATCCCGGCGGGGTATTCCTCTCCGCCGATGGGCGGCCGCTGACGCGCCCCTACGAGATCGTCGCCGATGCGGGTGTGGTGCTGAGCGACGTCGCGACGGTCGCCTGCGGCGACGGCGTGCTCGCCCTGGTCGCCGTGTGCACCGAAACGAAGCGCCGGATCTACGTGCGCAAGGTCGCCTTCGGCGGCAGGCTCGGCCCGGCCCATCTCTTGGAAGAGGTCGACGAGGACGGCATGGGACCGGTGCTGCGCATCGCCGACCTCGGGGGCGGACGCTTCGCCGTCCACTGGCTGTGCGGCGGATCCTACGCGGCGGTCAACCGCGTGGTCGTCGTCGATGCCGCCGCCAAGCCGCTCGCGACGTTCGACGTCGGTTATCTCGGCTCCCAGGTCGCCCTCTTCCCGGCGGGGAAGGGGCGGATCGCGGTGGCCAACTTCGACGGTTGGACGCTGATCGACCGGCGGAAGGGGGCGGTCTCGAGGGTCCCCGTCGAGCCCGGCAATCCGTTGGCGAACGTGATTGCGGTCGGACCGGACCTCTTCGCCGGCGTCGTCGAGGATCGGCGGATACGGCGTGGCGCCATCGAGTTGTGGCGCCTGCGCTGACGGGACGCCGACCGGTCGCGAGCAGATGCGCGACGGAGGTCGCGCCCGCACCGGGATCGCGGCACCGTGCGGATCGGCGCCGCTCCCGCGCGCCGCTCAGCGCGGCAGCAGCAGCCACCAGTCGAGGTCGAGCACGACGGCGGGGTCGTCGCGGCCGTCGTCGCCCTTGTCGGGGAAGGCGGCGCAGGGCTGGTCCTTGGTGGCGACGAGGCGGACGCGGAGCGCGCCGACGTCGTCGCGGCCGGGGATGGCGCGGCTGTCGAGGATCTCGGACCAGGCGTAGATGGTGTCGCCGGCGAAGGACGGCGCGACGTGGCGGCCGCCGTTGATCGCGGCGACGGCGAAGGCGTTGCCGAGGCCGTTGAAGGTGAGCGCGCGCGCCGTCGAGATGACGTGGCCGCCGTAGACGAGGCGGCGGCCGAAGCGGCCCTTGCCCTCGGTGTGCTGGTTGAAGTGCACCTTGGCCGTGTTCTGGTAGAGCCGGCAGGCCATCTGGTGCTCGGCCTCCTCGATGGTGGTGCCGTCGACGTGGTCGATGCGCTCGCCGACCGCGTAGTCGCCCCAGCGGTGCGGGCTGCCGGAAAGGGCGTCGTCCCAGCCGGACAGGTCGAGGCGCGGCACCGCGGCGCCGAGGGCGTCGGGCGGCAGGTGCGCCGGCAGGACCGGCACCACCGCCGTCGGCGCCGGGGTGGATTCGTCGCGCTTGCGGACCATCACCCAGCGGGCGTAGTCGAGCACCTCGACGCCGTTCTGGTTGGTGCCGGTGGAGCGGACGTAGACGACGCCGGTCTTGCCGTTGGAATTCTCCTTGAGGCCGATCACCTCGGAGACGGTGGAGAGCGTGTCGCCCGGGAAGACCGGCGCCAGGAAGCGGCAGCCGGCGTAGCCGAGGTTGGCGACCGCGTTGAGTGAGACGTCCGGCACGGTCTTGCCGAACACGACGTGGAACACCAGGAGGTCGTCGACCGGCGCGCGCTCGTAGCCGATCGCGCGGGCGAAGGCGTCGGACGACTGCACCGCGAAGCGGTTGCCGTAGAGCGCTTGGTAGAGCGCGACGTCGCCGGCCGTCACCGTGCGCGGGGTCGCGTGGCGCAGAACCTGCCCGACCGCGAAATCCTCGAAGAAATTGCCGGGGTTGGTCTTGGTCACGGCTCCGCCTCCCGCATCCGGCGCCGATGCTGCGCCGCACATCGTCTAGAGGAGGCGGCGGAGCCTTGTCAGCCCCGCCGAAGGTCGCGGCGCCGGCCGTCCTCACGGGCACTGGACGTGGAGGTCGAAGGCCTTGTCGACGCGGGTGCCGTCGCGCTTGTGCAGGACGACGATCACGCTCTTGGAGAAGTCGACGCCCGGGAAGCCGGAGGACGTCGCCGTCCAGGCGGTCTGGATGAAATAGGGGTTGCGGCCGGCCGGGTCGGTGCCCTCGACGTCGAACGGGTCGCCGAAGGCCTTCGGCGTCGCCACGGCGACGCAGGCGCGCATGTCGCGGGCGAAGCGGACCTCGTAGCGGCCGAGCGCGCGCTTCGTCACGCCGACCACGCCGGCGGTGCGGGCGACGACGCCGCCGGTGGCGGTGACGCCGACGCTGTCGAAGGAGGGGGCGGCGACCGCGGGGGCGGCGAGGGCGGCGAGGGTGGCGAAGGCGGTGAGGGCGAGGGGGGCGAGGCGTCTCGACATGGTTCGGATCTCCGGGAGACCGGCACCACCGGCGGTGCGGTCGACGGGGACATCATCGTTCTCGCCGCAGAGAGCGGCTGTTTCCGAGGTTACAGGGCGGCCGGATTAACCTTTACATCAGGTTCACGTCGCCGTTACGGGCCTTCTTAAGGGTTTCGACGTAGGATCCGGCAGGTTTCGTGACACGGAGACGTCGGATGTCGCACGCGAGCGAGCGGGTCGACTGGATCGATACGGCGAAGGCGATCTGCATCGTCTTCGTGGTGATGATGCACTCGACCCTCGGCGTCGAGAAGGCAGCTGGCGCCACCGGGTTCATGACCCACGTGGTCGAATTCGCCAAGCCGTTCCGGATGCCGGATTTCTTCCTGGTCGCCGGCCTCTTCCTCGGCAAGGCGATCCGGCGCGACTGGCGCACCTTCCTCGACCGCCGCGTCGTGCACTTCTTCTATTTCTACGTGGTCTGGCTGGTGGTGCAGTTCGCCTTCAAGGCGCCCGGCATGGTGGCCGACGACGGCGTCGCCGAGACGCTCCGGCTGTTCGCGACCTCGCTGTTCCTCGAGCCGTTCGGCACGCTGTGGTTCATCTGGATCCTGCCGTTCTTCGCTCTCGCGGTGCGGCTGACCCGGACGGTGCCGGTGTGGGCGATGCTGGCGCTCGCCGCCGCCGCCGAGATCGCGCCGGTCGAGACCGGCTGGGTCGCGATCGACGAGACCGCCGCCCGCTTCGTCTACTTCTACGCCGGCTACGCCTTCGCGCCGACGATCTTCCGCCTCGCCGCCGGGGCCGCGGTGCGGCCGGCGCTCGGGCTCGGCTATCTCGCCGCCTGGGCGGCGGTGAACGGCACGGCGGTCCACTTCGGTTGGGCGTCGCTGCCCGGCGTGTCGCTGGTGCTCGGCGCGCTCGGGGCGATGGCGATCGTGACCGTGTCGAGCCTGATCGCGAGCCTGCCCACGATCGTGCCGCCGTTCAGGTTCGTCGGCGAGAATTCGCTGGTGGTCTACCTCGGCTTCTTCCTGCCGATGGTGGTGACGCGCGAGGCGCTGCTGCGCACCGGCGTGATCGCCGACATCGGCTGGATCTCCCTGATCACCACAGTGACGGCCGTGGTGGTGCCGTTCCTGATGTGGCGGGCGGCGCTTGCGGTCGGCGCGACCTTCCTCTACGAGCGCCCCGCCTTCGCCCGCGTCGACCGGCCGCGCCGGGTGGCGGCGGTCGCCCCGGCGGAGTGACGGCGGGAGGGGTCCGGGCCGACGGGGGGGCGGCACGGCGAGGCTTTCGCCGGAGGGCTCGGCGGGGCATAGTCCCGGCCATGTCGAACGATGCCCCGTCCCGCCCCGTCACCGCCGGCGACCACGTCTTCCTGGTCGACGGTTCCGGCTACATCTTCCGCGCCTATCACGCGCTGCCGCCGCTGACGCGCAAGTCGGACGGCGTGCCGGTCGGCGCCGTCGCCGGCTTCTGCAACATGCTGTGGCGGCTGCTGAAGGAGGCCGACCACACGGCGGCGGGCGTCAAGCCGACCCATCTCGCGGTGGTGTTCGACGCCTCGTCGGTGACCTTCCGCAACGAGATCTACCCGCTCTACAAGGCGCAGCGGCCGGAGCCGCCGGAGGACCTCCGACCGCAGTTCGGCCTGATCCGCGAGGCGGTGCGGGCCTTCAACGTCGCCTGCGTCGAACAGCTCGGCTTCGAGGCCGACGACCTGATCGCGACCTACACCACCCAGGCCCGCGCCGCCGGCGCCGACGTCACCATCGTGTCGTCCGACAAGGACCTGATGCAGCTGGTCGACGACAAGGTCGTGCTGCTCGACACCATGAAGGACAAGCGCCTCGGCATCCCCGAGGTGGCCGAGAAGTTCGGCGTGACGCCGGACAAGGTGGTCGACGTCCAGTCGCTCGCCGGCGACAGCGTCGACAACGTGCCGGGCGTGCCCGGCATCGGCATCAAGACGGCGGCGCAGCTGATCCTGGAATACGGCGACCTCGAGGGCCTGCTCGCGCGCGCCGGCGAGATCAAGCAGCCGAAGCGGCGCGAGAGCCTGATCCAGTACGCCGAGCAGGCGCGGATCTCGCGACGCCTCGTCGAACTCGACCGCGCCGTGCCGCTCGACCACCCGATCGACGGCCTCGGCGTCCGTCCCGTCGACGGCGAGCGGCTGATCGCCTTCTGCAAGGCGATGGAATTCTCCACCCTGACCCGCCGCGTCGCCGAGGCGACCGGGGTCGACACCGGCAAGGTCGCGGCGGTGACGGTGCCGGTGCGGCACTGGCCGGCGGGCGGTGACGCGGGGCTCGAGGGAGCGGCGGCCGCCCCGGTGGCGGAGGCCGCGGACGGCGGGGCGGCGGCTCCGGCCGCCGAGGCGGGTGCGGCGGTCGCGGAGGCCTCCGCGAGCGGGCCGACCACCAACGCCCACGGCGACGTCGCCTCGACCCCGGCGGCGCGGGTGGCCGCGGCGGCGGCGGCGATGCGGGCGGTCCCGGTCGACCATTCCGCCTACGAAACGGTTCTGGACGCGGCCCGACTCGCCGCCTGGGCGGCCGAGGCGGCGGAGGCCGGCGTCGTCGCCTTCGACACCGAGACCAACGCGCTCGACCCGATGCGGGCCGACCTCGTCGGCGTGTCGCTGGCGCTCGCGCCGGGCAAGGCCTGCTACGTGCCGCTCGCCCACGTCGCCGGCGCCGGCGACCTGCTCGGCGGCGGGCTCGTGCCGGGACAGATCCCGCTCGCGACCGCGGTGGAGATCCTGAAGCCGGTGCTGGAGGCGGCCGACGTCCTCAAGATCGGGCAGAACGTCAAGTACGACCGGCTGGTGCTGGAGCGCCACGGCATCGTCGTCGCGCCGTTCGACGACACCATGCTGATCTCCTACGCCCTCGACGCCGGCCGCAACGGCCACGGCATGGACGAGATGTCCGAGCTGCTGCTCGGCCACAAGCCGATCGCCTACAAGGACGTCTGCGGCTCCGGCAAGGGCGCGATCACCTTCGACAAGGTGCCGCTCGACCGCGCCACCGCCTATGCCGCCGAGGACGCCGACGTCACGCTCCGGCTCTGGCACGTGCTGAAGCCGCGCCTCGTCGCCGAGGGCATGACCACGGTCTACGAGACGCTGGAGCGGCCGCTGCTGCCGGTGCTGGCGCGGATGGAGACGCGCGGTATCCAGATCGACCGCCAGATCCTGTCGCGGCTGTCCGGCGAGTTCGCCCAGAAGATGGCCGGTATGGAGGCCGAGATCCAGGCGCTCGCCGGCGAACCGATCAACCCGGGCAGCCCGAAGCAGCTCGGCGACATCCTGTTCGGCAAGATGGGGCTGCCGGGCGCGAAGAAGACAAAGACCGGCGCCTGGGCGACCGGCGCGGACGTGCTCGAGGACCTCGCCGAGCAGGGCCACGAACTGCCACGCAAGGTGCTGGACTGGCGCCAGCTCTCCAAGCTGAAGTCGACCTACACCGACGCGCTGCCGACCTACGTCCATCCCGAGACCCACCGGGTCCACACCTCGTTCTCGATGGCCTCGACGACCACGGGCCGGCTGTCGTCGTCGGAGCCGAACCTGCAGAACATCCCGGTGCGCACCGAGGAAGGGCGCAAGATCCGCACCGCCTTCGTGGCGCCGCCGGGCCGCAAGCTGATCTCGGCCGACTACAGCCAGATCGAGCTGCGCGTGCTCGCCCACGTCGCCGACATCCCGCAGCTGAAGCGCGCCTTCGCCGATGGGCTCGACATCCACGCCATGACGGCGTCGGAGATGTTCGGGGTGCCGGTCCAGGGGATGGACCCGATGGTGCGCCGGCGCGCCAAGGCGATCAACTTCGGCATCATCTACGGCATCTCGGCCTTCGGCCTCGCCAACCAGCTCGGCATCTCGCGCGAGGAGGCCGGCGACTACATCAAGCGCTATTTCCAGCGCTTCCCCGGCATCCGCGACTACATGGACACGACTCGGCGGACCGCGCGCGAGCAGGGCTACGTGACGACGCTGTTCGGCCGCAAGGCGCACTACCCGGACATCGCCTCGCCGAACGCCTCGATGCGCGCCTTCATGGAGCGCGCCGCGATCAACGCGCCGATCCAGGGCTCGGCCGCCGACGTGATCCGCCGTGCCATGGTGCGGATGGAGGGCGCGCTCGTCGAGGCCGGCCTGTCGGCGCTGCTCTTGCTGCAGGTGCACGACGAACTGGTGTTCGAGGTGCCCGACGCCGAGGTCGAGGCGACGATCCCGGTGGTGGTGAAGGTGATGGCGGGCGCGGCCGAGCCGGCGGTCCGGCTCAGCGTGCCGCTCGAGGTCGAGGCGCGGGCGGCGCAGAACTGGGAAGAGGCGCACTGATGCCGGCTCCCTGCGCGCCGGGCGTCAACCTTTACCGGCCCTTAAACCGCCGCCTTTAGCCTGGAAGCGAGGGCCTCCGGGTGACGGCCGCGCCGGTGCGCGGGTCCGTTCCTCTCTCCGGAGGGTCGCGGCGGGATGGCGAGGTCGGATCGGGATCGCGGACGGGTCGAGCCGAGCTTCGGCGCCGACACGGACGGCACCGGCCTCCGCCCGACCGCGCGCGACCGTGCCGACGGCACCGCCCGCATCGATCCGCCCCGCGGGGCCGACGACGAGGACGGCGGGATGGCGACGACGGCCCGGGCCGGACGGACCAACGCGCGCATCGAGCCGCGCCTCGACGGACCCGCGCCGACACGCGCGGCCGGCGACGGCGGGCCGCGTCGGAACGGTGGAGGCGCCGGCCCGAAGGGCGGCGGCGCCAAGGGTGCCGGCGGGGCCAAGGGCGGCGGCGGCAAGCCGGCCGGGCGGGCGCCGCGGCGACGGCGCGGGATCGGCCTGTTCGGATTCCTCGGCCGGTTGTTCTACTGGGGCGTGGTGCTGTCGATCTGGGGCGCGGTCGGCGTCGCCGGCGTGATCGGCTACACCTTCGCGACGCTGCCGCAGACCGACGAGTGGAAAGTTCCGGCGCGCCCGCCCAACGTCGAGATCGTCGACGCAGCCGGCGCACCGATCGCCAACCGCGGCGACACCGGCGGCGAGGCGGTGCGGCTCGAGCAGCTGCCGCCCTACCTGCCCGAGGCGGTGATCGCGATCGAGGACCGCCGCTTCTACCACCATTTCGGCATCGACCCGCTCGGCCTCGCCCGCGCGCTCGTCACCAACCTGACCGCCGGCGGCGTGGTCCAGGGCGGCTCGACGCTGACGCAGCAGCTCGCCAAGAACCTGTTCCTGAAACCGGACCGCACCATGGAGCGCAAGCTCCAGGAGGTGGTGCTGGCGCTGTGGCTGGAATGGCGCTTCTCCAAGGACGAGATCCTGGAGATGTATCTCAACCGCGTCTACCTCGGTGCCGGCGCCTATGGCGTCGACGGCGCGGCGCGGGCCTATTTCGGCAAGTCGGCGCGCGAGGTCACGCTCGGCGAGGCGGCGACGCTGGCGGGCCTCCTGAAGGCGCCGTCGCGCTACGCGCCGAGCCGCGACGCCAAGCTCGCCCACGACCGCGCCATGACCGTGCTCGCCGCGATGGCCGAGGAGGGCTACATCGACCGCGCCGCGGCGAAGCGCGCCGCCGACGAGCCGCCGCACGTCGTCGCCGAGCACAACACCCGCTCGGAGAACTACGTCGCCGACTGGGTGATGGACCTGCTGCCGGGCTACCTGTCGTCGCTGTCGCAGGACGTGGTGGTGACGACCACCGTCGACCTTTCTATGCAGCGCGCCGCCGAGACGGCGATCCGCGACGCGCTCGCCGGCGAGGCGGCGAAATTCCGCGTCAGCCAGGGCGCGCTGGTGGCGATCGACAACGACGGCGCGGTCAAGGCGCTGGTCGGCGGCCGCGACTACGCGGCCAGCCAGTTCGACCGCGCGGTGCAGGCGCGGCGCCAGCCGGGTTCGGCCTTCAAGCCCTTCGTCTACCTGACCGCGATCGAGCGCGGCTACTCGCCCGACCACCTGATGACCGACGGTCCGGTGTCGATCAAGGGCTGGCAGCCGAAGAACTACGACGGCGACTATCTGGGTCCGGTCACGCTCCGGACCGCGCTCGCCAAGTCGCTGAACACGGTGGCGGCCCAGCTCGCCGCCGAGGTCGGGCCGTCGGCGGTCGCCAACACGGCGCGCCGGCTCGGCATCGTCTCCAAGCTGCACGAGAATCCCTCGATCGCCCTCGGCACCGCCGAGGTGACGCCGCTCGAGATCACCTCGGCCTACGTGCCCTTCGCCAACGGCGGCTACGGCGTGATCCCCTACGTGATCGACAGCATCGCCACCAAGGACGGCAAGGTGCTGTTCCGCCGTCAGGGCGAGGGCCCGGGCCGGGTGATCGACGCGCGGGCCGTGGGGGTGATGAATGCGATGCTGCAGGGCGTGGTGCAATACGGCACCGGCGCCAAGGCGGCGATCGCGGGACGGCCGGTCGGCGGCAAGACCGGCACCAGCCAGGATTTCCGCGACGCCTGGTTCATCGGCTACGTCACCGGCCTCACCGCCGGCGTCTGGTTCGGCAACGACGACAACTCGCCGACGAAGAAGGCGACCGGCGGCGCGCTGACCTCGGCGGTCTGGCACCGGTTCATGACCGAGGCGGTGGCGGGGCGGCCGGTGCTGCCGCTGCCCGGCACCGACCTCGTGCCGCCGCCGGCCCCGGCCGACGACATCGCCGCCACCATCGACGGGCTGGAGCGCCAGGGTCCGGCGCTGCCCGGCGCCGCGGCGCCGGCGCCGGTCGAGGTGCCGGTGGCCGCGCCGCCCGAGACGGCGCCGACCGAGGGCGAACGCACGCTGCTCGAACGGCTGTTCGAGGGATCGTCGCGCTGAATCGGGTCAGGGCAGGCGGTGCAGGCCGCGGCCCTCGGCCTTCAGCCACGCCTTGGCCTCCTCGGTGCGCGGTGCGAGGCGGCGGCAGATCGTCCAGAAGCGGTCGGAGTGGTTCATCTCGACGAGATGGGCGACCTCGTGGGCGGCGAGATAGTCGAGCACGAAGGGCGGCGCCATCACGAGGCGCCAGGAGAAGGACAGGCCGCCCGCCGCCGAGGCCGAGCCCCAGCGCGAGGTGGTGTCCTTGAGGCGGATCGCGGTGGGGCGGACGCAGAGCGTTCCGGCATGGCGGGCGACGGCGGCGGCGAGATCGTCGCGGGCGAGGCGCTTCAGGAAGGTCTCGAGCCGGCGGCGGCGGTGTTCGGGCGCGCCCGGAACCACCAGCACGGGACGGCCGTCGCCGTCGGCGGCGAGTGCGACGGCGCCGCGGGCGGCGCCGGTGCAGGCGAGCCGGTGGGGAACGCCGCGGACGGGCACCATGTCGCCGTCGGCGGGCACGGCGGAGGCGGTCTCCGGGGCGAGGCGCTCGGCGAGCCAGTCGGCGTGGCGGGTGACGAAGGCGCGGGCCTCGGCGATGGTGCCGCGGCGCGGCAGCGTCACGACCGCGCCGGCGCCCTTGGCGTCGAGGCGCAGGGTGTAGCGCTTGGCCCGGGCGTTGCGGCGCAGCCGGACCTCGACGGCGCGGCCGCCGGCGACGACGGTGAAGGCGGTGGTGGCGGTCCGGCGCGGCGGAGCCGGCGGCGGCCGCAGCCCGGCACGGACGAGGAGGTCGGGAAGCCAGCGATTCGCCATGACGTCAGGATAGCGCATCGCCGACCACCGCGAAGGCGGCCGCGGACGCGCCGGTGGGCGTCCGCGGCCGGATGGCTTTCGAGCTGGGCGGGTGTCGGACCGAGCTCGCAGAGCTCCGACCCGTGGTCGGAGCGTCGCGGGCGAGAAGCGCCCGACCGGGCGCCGGCCGGATGGCCGAAACGCCGCACACGTCCCGACGAGTCGGGACGTGTGCGGGAGAGGTGTCAGACCGCCGGCGGGGTGCGACCGGACATGAAGCGGTCGAACTCCTCCTGGTCGCGAGCCCGGCGCAGGTTGCGCAGGAAGTCGTCGAACTCGGTGCGCATGGCGTCGATGCGGGCGCGCTCCTCCTCGAGGCGCTTCAGTTCGCGCTCGCGATACTCGTCGAAGGCGGCGTTGCCGGTGCGGCCGAAGCCGGCCTCGGCGAAGTCTGGACGCCGGAAGCCGGCGTTGCGCATGGCGTTCTCGACGCCGGGGCGCACGTCCGACCAGGCCGAGCGCATGCGGTCGCCCCACAGGATGTAGGCCAGCATCGCCAGGCCGAGCGGCCAGAAGACGATGAATCCCAGGATCATCAGGCCGGTGGTGAGCGGGTTCCAACCGGGTTTCACCGCGCAGCTTCGTGACATTTCAAAGGTCCTCGCAAGATGACGTCGACCTTCGACGAGGTGGCCCCCGTCGAAGGTCGATTCAAGATCTCGTGAGGACTTTTTCGGACGCGGGTCGGTTCGATGCGAAGACGGACGGGGCCGTCTCCGCAGGAATGACGATCGCGGGATTCGTCCGCCGCGGTCAGGCGGCGCGCAGCGACTGCACGAAGGTGCGGACCTCGTGCTCGATGTCGGCGGCGCGACCCTCGAGGGCGTCCGACAGGCCCATCAGTTCGCCGGCGGCGGCACCGGTCTCGGCCGCGACCCGGCCGAGGCCGTCGAGGTTGCGGCTGGCGCCGTGGGTGCCGTTGGCGGCGCGGTGGGTGTTGTCGGCGATCTCTGCGGTGGCGGCGCCCTGCTGCTCGACCGCGCCGGCGATGGCGTTGGTGAGCTCGCGGACCTCGCCGATGGTGCCGACGATAGTGCCGATGGCGCCGACCGCGCTACCGGTGGCGCCCTGGATCTCGGCGATCTTGCGGGCGATCTCGTCGGTGGCCTTGCCGGTCTGGCCGGCGAGGTTCTTGACCTCGGAGGCGACCACCGCGAAGCCGCGGCCGGCCTCGCCGGCACGCGCCGCCTCGATGGTGGCGTTGAGCGCGAGGAGGTTGGTCTGGGCGGCGATGGCGGAGATCAGGTTGACGACGTCGCCGATCTCGGTGGCGGCGGAGGCGAGCTTCTTGATCTCGGCCTCGGCGTCGCCAGCCTGCTCGACCGCGGCGACGGAGATCTGGGCCGACCGGGTGACCTGGGTGTTGATCTCGCGGACCGAGGCGGCGAGCTCCTCGGTGGAGGCGGCGACGACGCCGACGTTTGCGGCGGCCTCCTCGGCGGCGGTCGCGGCAGTGCCGACCTGGGCGGTGGTGGCGTCGGAGCCGTCGCGCAGGCGCTGGGCGGCGGCGGCGACCGACTTGGACGCACCGACGAACTCGGCGGCGAGCTTGCCCATGCGGGCCTGGAAGGCGTCGGCGATGCGGCCGCGCTCGGCGGCGAAGGCGGCGGCGGCCTCGGCGTCGCGGTCGGCCTGCCGGCGCTTCAGCTCGTCGGTCTCGGCGGCCTTGTCGCGCAGGGCGGCGGTGGCGCGCCAGAGCACGCCGATCTCGTCGTTCGCCGTGGTGCGCGGCACCGCGGTGTCGTAGGCACCGTCGGCGATGGCGGAGACCGTCGCGGCGATGCGGCCGAGCGGGCGCGAGATGCTGCGGACGCCGATCCAGTAGGCGGCGGCGAGCATCGCCAGCGCGGCGCCGACGGCGACCGCGAGGAAGGTGGTCTCGGTGCGGCGCTCGAAGGCGGCGAGGTCGGCCTCGATCCCGTCGAGGTCCCGTTCGGCGAGGGCGACCATCTTGTCGATCTCGGCCTGGAAGGCCTTGCGGTTGGCGCGGTTGGTCTCGTTGTTGCCGAGCTTGCCGGCCTCGGCCGGCGAGACGTCGCGACCGGCCGCGGCGATCTCGCGACGGAACTTGGCGAACTCGCCCGCCTTGCCGTCGACGAGGTCGAACTGCGCGCGCTCCTCCGGCGGCAGCGTCTCGGCGCGCCAGCCGGACAGGATCGTCTCCATGTCGACGAGACTCTGCTCGAGGCCCTCGCCGAACTTGGCGGCGGCCTTGGTATCGGCGGCGGCGTAGATGCCGCGGGAGTCCATCACCACGGCGGTGACCAGCCGATTGACCCGCTCGGCCCTGAAGGCGTGCTCGTGTGCGGTCTGCAACGCCTCGACGCGGTCGCCGTACTGCGCCAGCGTCGCCATGCCGAGCCCGACGCAGGCGCAGACGATGGCCACCGCGGACAGCGACAGCGCGACGATCTTGGTCCGGATGAGCATATTAGGCCTCTCGAATATATGCTCCCCATGGAAGCAGAGAGGCGGTGAAGCGGAGCTTAACGGCGCGGACGATCGCCCTTGAAAATCGAATCAAGCAGCCCGATCCGTCGCTCCGGATCGGGCTAAACGACGAGGCGTCACAGCCCCCGGTCGGGAGATCAGGTCGGCGCCATCAGACGGCGTGCCTGTCCGATCCAGTCGTCGCGGCGGATGCGGCCGGCACCGCCGATTCGGCGGTCGAGGTCGTCGACCTGGGCGTCGGTGAGCTCGATCAGCTGGGAGAACAGGAAGATGCCCTCCTTGTTGAGCTGGGCCTCGAGCTTGGGGCCGACGCCGCCGATCCGCTTGAGATCGTCGACCACCTTGCGGGCCGGCGCCTCGTCGGCCGCGCGGGCGGCGGCGCGCCGGGCCCCGGCGGCCTTGGCGGCGACGGAACGCTGGTTGTGGGTGAGGATGAAGTCGGCGAGGCGCGGACAGATCTCGGCGCGCCAGCGCGAGCCGTTGAAGACGCCGTAGTGGCCGACGCCGGGCTGGGTGTAGTGGACCTTCCAGTCGTCGGCGAGGCCGGTGCAGAGGTCGTGCGCCGCCTCGGTCTGGCCGCCGCCGGTGATGTCGTCCTTCTCGCCCTCGACGGTGAGCAGCGCGGTGTGGCGGATCGCGCCGGGGTCGACGCGCTCGCCGCGGTGCATCATCTCGCCCTTCGGCAGGGCGTGGGTCATGAACACCGTCTCGACCGTCTGCAGGTAGAACTCGGCGGTGAGGTCCATGACGGCGAGATACTCGTCGTAGAACTCGCGGTGCTTGGCGGCGCTGTCGCCGTCGCCCTTGACGAGGTGCTCGTAGAATTCCTTGTGGGCGCCGACGTGACGGTCGAGATTCATGCTCATGAAACCGCCGAGCTGGAGGAAGCCCGGGTAGACGTCGCGGTAGACGCCCGGATGCGGGAACGGCACCTTCATGACGACGTTGCGGCGGAACCACTCGATGTCGCGCTCTTCGGCGAGCTTGTTGACCGCCGTGGGATTGCGGCGGGTGTCGATCGGCCCGCCCATCAGCGTCATCGTCAGCGGCGCGAACGGATCCTCGCGCTTCGCCATCACCGAGACGGCGGCGAGCACGGGCACCGAGGGCTGGCAGACCGCGACCACGTGGGTGTCGCCGCCGAGGGCGTGCAGCATCTCGATGACGTAGTCGACGTAGTCGTCGAGGTCGAAGCGACCCTCGGCGACCGACACCATCCGGGCGTCCTCCCAGTCGGTGATGTAGACGTCGTGGCGCGGCAGCAGCGCCTCGACGGTGCCGCGCAGCAGCGTGGCGTAGTGGCCCGACATCGGGGCGACCACCAGCACCTTGGGGTCGACGCGGCCCTGGTTGGGCGCGGCGCGCTCGAAGCGGACCAGCCGGCAGAACGGCTTGCGCCAGACCACCTCCTCGGTGACCGGGACGCGGATGCCGGAGACCACCGTGGTGTCGAGCCCGAAGGCCGGCTTGCCGTAGCGCCGGGTCGAGCGCTCGAACAATTCGCAGGCCGCCGCGATCGAGCGCCCGACGTGGGTCTGCGACAGCGGGTTGAACGGGTTCTGGTAGAACAGCCGGGTGAGGTCGGCCGCCGCGCGGGCGGGGCCGAGGGCGGCGTGGTTGAACTCGTAGAGGTGATAGTAGGGCACGGTCATCCCCCGCCGGTCCTTTCGCCGCGCGCCGCCGGGATCCGGTCGATCCCGATCGGCGGTTTCATCGCTGAAACGGTTTGAAGATAAGTTCCACTTTTCCATTCCGGCAAGGGCTCGCGTGTCACGGCGGACCCGGCTGGCGCCATCCTATAGTCTCATCACCCGGCCAAGGGTCGGCGCAACGCCGCTCCATTCCGCCGCAGTCCGGCCCCGTCGAGGACGGCCGCGGCACCTGCTAAGCTGCTGACATGCCGTCCGCTCCCGAGCTCACGCCCCCCGCCGCGCGCCAGCGCCTCAAGCTCGACACCCTGATCCGCCTGCGCTGGCTGGCCGTCGCCGGCCAGACCGCCGCCGTCGCCGTGGTGGCCTGGCTGTTCGCCTACGACCTGCCGGTCGGCTTCTGCTTCGGGCTGATCGCGGCCTCCGCCTGGCTCAACGTCTTCCTGAAGATCCGGTTCACCGCCGCCTACCGTCTCGCCGACGGGGCGGCGGCGGCCCTGCTCGGCTACGACATCGTCCAGCTCGGTGCCCTGCTCGCCCTGACCGGCGGCCTGACCAACCCCTTCGCGATGCTGCTGATCGCCCCGGTGCTGGTGTCGGCGAGCGCCCTCGGCATGGCCTGGACGCTGTCGCTCGGCGTGCTGGTGGTCGCGATCGCCAGCGCCCTGGTGTTCTGGCACCTGCCGCTGCCGTGGGCGGCCGAGGCGCCGATCGCGATGCCCGAGCGCTACGTCGCCGGGATCTGGAGCGCCCTGGTCGCCGCCCTCGGCTTCATGGGTGCCTATTCCTTCCGCGTCTCCGAGGAGGCCCGCCAGCTGCAGGCGGCGCTGACGGCGACCGAGCTGATCCTGTCGCGCGAGCAGCACCTGCACCAGCTCGACGGCCTCGCCGCCGCCGCCGCCCACGAGCTCGGCACCCCGCTCGCCACCATCTCGCTGGTGTCGAAGGAACTGCTGCGCGAGGTGCCCGCGGATTCGCCGATCCGCGAGGATCTCGGCCTGTTGCGCTCGCAGGCCGAGCGCTGCCGCGATATCCTCGGCAAGCTGACCTCGCTGTCGACCGACCTCGGCGGCCACCTCGACCGGCTGCCGATCACCCACCTCGTCGAGGACGTGATCGCGCCGCACCGCGAGTTCGGCGTGGCGCTGATCGTCCATGTCGACGGCGACCCCGGCCGCGAGCCGATCGGCACGCGCAACCCGGCGATCCTCTACGGCCTCGGCAACATCGTGGAGAACGCGGTCGACTATGCCGCCAGCCGGGTCGACGTCGGCGCGTCCTGGACCGAGGACGAGGTGGTGGTGACGATCCGCGACGACGGCCCGGGCTTCGCGCCCGAGGTGATGGACCGGCTCGGCGATCCCTACGTCACCACCCGCGCCCGCCACCCCGGCAAGGCCCGCGAGGGCGGCGGCGGCCTCGGCCTCGGCTTCTTCATCGCCAAGACGCTGCTCGAGCGCACCGGCGCGCGGGTCGCGATCACCAACCGCGGCGCGCCGCAGACCGGCGCGGTGATCGCCGTGCGCTGGCCGCGCGCGGCGATGGACGCCGGCGAGGCCGACGGCTGGTGAGCGGCGCGAGCCGACGGGGCAGGGCGTTTCCCTGAAGGACCCTTTCAGAGAATCCGAAACCATTTGCCGCAGGCTGCACCCGAAGGCTTATTGCCGCGCCCCCGATGGCGCCCTATCCTGACCACGGTGGAAAGAGAACCCGACGCGGACAATAACGAAGGATCTCACGGCCGGAGTGGCGTGGCCCTGAGTCCGGATACACCGCGTGGGCCGGTCACCAGAGGTCACGCCATATGGACACCCTGACCACACCTTCGGAAACGCTCAAGACCCTGCTCATCGTCGACGACGACAAGCCGTTCCTCCAGCGCCTCGCCAGGGCGATGGAAGCGCGCGGCTTCGCCGTCGACACCGCCGACACCGTGGCCGACGGCCTCGCCAAGGTGGATTCCCAAGCGCCGTCCTACGCCGTGGTGGACATGCGCCTCGGCGACGGCAACGGCCTCGACGTGGTCGAGCGCCTGCGCGACCGCCGTCCCGACGCCCGCACCATCGTGCTGACGGGCTACGGCAACATCGCCACCGCCGTCAGCGCGGTGAAGATGGGCGCGGTCGACTATCTCGCCAAGCCGGCCGACGCCGACGAGGTGTTCGCCGCCCTGACGCGCGACCCGGACATCCGCGCCGAACCGCCGGAGAACCCGATGTCGGCCGACCGGGTGCGCTGGGAGCATATCCAGCGCGTCTACGAACTCTGCGAGCGCAACGTCTCGGAGACGGCGCGCCGCCTCAACATGCACCGCCGCACCCTGCAGCGCATCCTCGCCAAGCGCGCGCCGCGCTGACCGGGGAGCTCGGGAGGGATCCGAGGGACACCGCCGGCCGCGGATAGCGGTTCGGCGGTGTCGTCGTTTTCGGAGGGCAAGGCCGACCGTTCGGCGGTCTCGTACACTCGTTCTGTCGACGTCGGCGCGGGTTGCCCCCTCTCCCTGTCCCTCCCCCTCCAGGGGGGAGGGGACGCGGTGGGGGGGCGCGAAGAAGGAGGCGTCGGTAGCGGCGTTCTCGTTGGGCGGGGGCGACGCGCGTCGAGCGGCGGACGAGGGCGAGGCGGTTCGCGGGGCGGGGAGGTTTCAGCGGCGGTGCAGGGCCGTTGGACCTGACGGTGGTGCGCCGGCGGCTCGCGGCGTCCGCCATTGCGGAAGGGCGGGGCTCGCGGCGAAGGACGAACCGCGGGTGGGATGACGTTACGTTCGTCGTGACGGGAAGCGGGATGTGCCTCCGTGTCGTCGTTCCGCCGTACGGCTCCCGTCGCGTCCCCTCCCCCTCGAGGGGGAGGGACAGGGAGAGGGGGAGCCACGGCCGCGGTGCGTTGGCAGGAGCGAACCTCTCGCGGGATGCCGCTGGCGCCCGCCGTTCCCGTCACCAGGGGCCGGGTTCGCCGACGCCCGGGTCCATCAGCGCGTGGACGCGGCGGGCGGCGGTGTGGGCGAAGCGGAGGGTGGTGGCCTTGCGGGTGGCCGGGGGCAGGCGGTGCTCGGGGGCCTCGCGCAGGATGGCGGCGCCGAAGCCGTCGGCGAGGATGAGGCCGGCGTCGGCCGGGAAGATCTCGGCGGGCACGCCGGCGTGGGTGGCGAAGAACAGCCGGTCGGCGTGGAGCCGGTAGTCCGGCCACTTGCGGTCGGCGCGCAGGTCCTCGACCGACGACTTGATCTCCACGATCCAGATCTCGCCAGCCATCGACAACGCCGCGACGTCGGCGCGCCGGCCCGAGGCGAGCGGCAGTTCGTAGACCACCGAGAAGCCGAGGCCGACCAGCAGCCGGCCGACGCCGCGCTGGATCGCGCGGGCGGTCTCGGACTGCCGCCCGTCGAGCAGGCGGGCGTCCAACATGGCGGCGGCGAGGGCGACGGCGTCGGTCATGACGGCAGTGTTCCCCATTCGTTCGGGCGACGCAAGGCCCTGCCCGCGCGGCCCGCACGTCGTACCCGTCTCGCAAGGTCCCGACTCGTCGGGACGTCACGATGTCTCGACCTCTCGGCCCGCGCCCGGTCGGGCGCTTCCGGCTCGCAATGGTCCGACCACGGGTCGGAACCTTGCGGGCTCGGTTTCAGCGCTTGCGGCGCGGCGGGCCGATCCAGCGCGGCACGGCGGCGCGGTAGCGGCGCCAGGCGTCGCCGAAGCGGGCCTCGAGGTGGGCCTCCTCGCGCAGGATCGCGAGACGGTGGGTCAGGACGGCGGCGGCGAGCGCGCCGGCGGCGAGCCAGAGGCTGTCGAAGGCGAGCGCGAGGCCGAGGAGGACCAGGGTGTTGCCGAGGTAGATCGGGTTGCGCGAGAGCGCGAAGGGCCCGCCGGTGACGAGGCTGTCGGCGGCGCGGTGCGGCAGGATGTTGGTGCGGGCCCGCCACATGGTCGCCATGGCGGCGAGGTCGAAGCCGGCACCGACGGCGGCGATCGCCCAGCCGAGGGCGGCCGGCAGCGGGACGCTCGTCGGCAGCAGGATCTCGGCGACGGCGCCGGCGACGAGCGCGCCGCCGTAGAGCAGCGGCGGCCAGGGCAGGCGGTTCGGGGCGGCGGCGGGATCGACCGGCATGGCGGCGGGCTCCGCGGGAGAGCGCCGGGACGGGACGTCCCGGCGGTCGGAGGTCGGCGTCGCAAAGGCCCGACCGATCGGGTTCCGCCGCGGCGTCGGTGCGTTGGGCGTTCCCCGTCCGGTGGCCCTCGTCCGAGAGGCTCCGGCCGACCGGCCGGCGCCCGGCCGGGCGTTCCGCGCGCAAGGCTCCGACGCGGGACGTCGGAACCTCGCGCCTTCGGTGTCAGCGGCTGCGCAGGGCCGGGAACAGGATGACGTCGCGGATCGACGGGGCGTCGGTCAGCAGCATGACGAGGCGGTCGATGCCGACGCCGAGGCCGCCGGCGGGCGGCATGCCGTGGTCCATCGCCTCGAGGAAGTCCTCGTCGAGGACGCGTTCCTTCTCGCCGCGGGCGTGGGCCTGGACGACCTGCTCGGTCATGCGCCGGCGCTGCTCGACCGGGTCGTTCAGCTCGGAGAAGGCGTTGCCGATCTCCCAGCCGTTGACGTAAGTCTCGAAGCGCTCGACGAGGCGCGGCTCGCCCGGCACCTCCTTGGCGAAGGGCGAGATGTCCTTCGGGAACTGGATCACGTGGGTCGGCTGCTTCAGGCTCGCCTCGGTGGTCTCCTCGAAGAGGAAGGCCAGCACCTCGCCCCAGGTCATCGACGGCTCGATCTCGAAGCCCTTCGACTTGGCGGCCGCGCGGGCCTCCTCGTCGGTGGCGATGGCGAGGAAGTCGAGGCCGGTCGCCTCCAGGACCGCCTGCGGCATCGGCAGGCGGCGGAACGGGCCGGTGAAGTCGAGCTCGCCGTCGCCGAACTTCACCACCGGGGAGCCGTGGAGATCGCGCGCGAGGGCCTCGAACAGCCGCTCGACGAGGCTCATCATGTCCTCGTAGTCGGCGTAGGCCCAATAGGTCTCCATCATCGTGAATTCCGGATTGTGCCGCGTCGAGACGCCCTCGTTGCGGAAGTTCCGGTTGATCTCGAAGACCCGTTCGGCGAGGCCGCCGACCAGCACGCGCTTCAGGTAGAGCTCCGGGGCGATCCGGAGGTACATGTCCATGTCGAGCGTGTTGTGATGGGTGCGGAAGGGATCGGCCGTGGCACCGCCGTAGACCGGGTGCAGCATCGGCGTCTCGACCTCGAGGCAGCCCTCGGCCTCCATGAAGCGGCGGATCTGCGAGATGATCCGGCTGCGCTGGCGGAAGCGGGTGCGGCTGTCCGGGTTGACCATCACGTCGAGGTAGCGCTTGCGGTAGCGCTGCTCGACGTCGGCGATGCCGTGGTACTTCTCCGGCATCGGACGCACGGTCTTGGCGAGCACGTGGATGCGCTTGGCGTCGACCGTCAGCTCGCCGCGCTTGGTGCGGCGGACCCGGCCCTCGACGCCGATCAGGTCGCCGGTCTCGACGTTGGCGAGGAGCGCGAGGCTCTCCGGCTCGGTGACGTCCCTGTGGCTGAAGACCTGGATCTTCCCCGAGGAATCGTGGAGGTCGACGAACATGCCGCTGTTGCGCATCGAGAAGACGCGGCCGGCGACGACGACGTCGTCCTCGGAGGTCGTGTCGGGCGCGAGGGCGGCGTGGCGCTCGGCGAGCTCGCCGTTGCCGGCGCTGCGGTGGAAGTGGACCGGGTAGGGATCGACGCCGGCGGCGCGCAGGGCGTCGAGCTTCTGGAAGCGCACCTCGGTGACGTCGGAGGACAGCTTCGGCGGCGTGGTGTCGGAGGCGGACATGGTCGGATGGATCCGGCGGGAAGGGGAGGAGGGACGCGCGTTCGCGTCCCCGGATGCGCTGGTCGGCGGGCGGGTCAGCCGGCGGCGATGGCCGCGAGCGCCTGTTTGAGGCGCTGGCGCACGATCGAGCGGCCGAGCAGCGCCATCGAATCGAACAGCGGCAGCGAGCGCGACGAGCCGGTCAGCGCGATGAACAGCGGCGGGATCACGGTGCGGACCTTGCGGCCCATCTCCTCGGAGATCCGGCGGATCTCCTCCTCGATCGCCTCGCGCGACCACTCGGCGAGGGTGTCGACCATCGGTGACACCTTCTCGAGGATCAGCGCGCTGTCGTCGGCGCCGTTCTTGGTGGCCTCGAAGTCGGCCTTCTTCAGGCCGAGCTCGGAGCGGAACAGGAAGGCGGTCAGATCCGGCAACTCGCCGAGGCGCGCGATGCGCGGACGCGCGAGGGCGAGGCCGCCGTCGAGCTTGCCGTTGAGGAGCGCCCAGTCGAACACCCGGGCCTTGAACTCGGCGTCGGTCAGCTTCTCGCGGAGCCAGCGGCCGTTCAGCCAGTCGAGCTTGGTGAGGTCGAACACCGCGCCGGCCCTGGCGACGCTGGCCGGATCGAAGCGGGCGGCGAGCTCGTCGAGGCTCATCAGCTCCTCGCCGTCGGCGATCGCGACGAAGGCGAGGCCGAGGAAGTTGTTGAGCGCCTCGGGCAGGTAGCCCTGGTTCGAGAAATAGGACAGCGAGGTCGGGTTGCGCCGCTTGGAGAGCTTGCTGCGGTCCGGGTTCCTGAGCAGCGGCAGATGCATGAACTGGGGCGGCTGCCAGCCGAAATATTCGTAGAGCAGGACGTGCTTGGGCACCGACGACAGCCACTCCTCGCCGCGGGCGACGTGGGTCACCTTCATCAGGTGGTCGTCGACGACGTTGGCGAGGTGGTAGGTCGGCATGCCGTCGGCCTTCATCAGGACCTGCATGTCGATGGTGGCGTAGGGGATCGAGACCTCGCCGTAGATGGCGTCGGTGAAGCGGCACTCGCCGGTCTCGGGGATCTTCATGCGCACGACGTGCGGAATGCCCGCGGCTTCCTTCTCGGCGATCTCGGCCGGGGAGAGGCGCGTGCAGAGGCCGTCGTACTTCGGCTGCTCGCCGCGCCGGCGCTGCTCGTCGCGCATGGCGTCGAGGCGCTCGCGGGTGCAGAAGCACTTGAAGGCGTGGCCCTTGGCGACGAGTTCGTCGACGTAGGGCGGGTAGATGTCCTTGCGCTCGCTCTGGCGGTAGGGGCCGTAGGGGCCGCCCTTGTCCGGACCTTCGGCCCAGTCGAGGCCGAGCCAGTTCAGCGCCTCCATGACCTTCTGCTCGCTGTCGGGGGTCGACCGGCTCTGGTCGGTGTCCTCGATGCGCAGGATCATCTCGCCGCCGAGCTTGCGCGCGAGCAGCACGTTGAAGAGCGCCGTGTAGGCGGTGCCGACGTGCGGCTCGCCGGTGGGCGAAGGGGCGATGCGGACCCTGACAGGAGTGGCCATCGGAAAGTCGTTCGTGATCCGGAAGGGCGGGGTGCGGGGCGTTCCGCGACGTCCGGGCCGACGCGCCGCGCGGGAAGGCTCGGGGCGCCCGGACCGGGGCCGTCGGCGGCGCTCCCTCGATCGGCGCTTCTTCTAATCGCAGGGGGCGCCCGGCGCAATAGCGGCGGGCGCGCGGCCGACCGCCGCGAACGGGGCTTGCAACGGCGCCGCCGGCGGCTAGTTTCTCCGCCGCTCGCCGACGCCCGCGACGGCCGGGGAGCACCCTGCCCACCGTCGCGACGGAACCCTCCTTGACCGCCTTCGCCGAGATCGTCGAGCGCCGTGGCGCGATCCCGCTGTGCTGGGCCGGCAGCGGCATGCGCGCGGACTACGTCAACGTCGGCGACGCCCTGTCCCCGGTGATGGTGGCGCTGGTCTCCGGCCGGCCGATCGAGCGGGTGCCGTTCCGCTCGCGCGAGCCGCGGATGGCGGCGGTCGGCACCATCGGCCACGGCGTCGTCGGCGGCGAGGCCTGGGTCTGGGGCTCCGGCTCGTCCAACCTCGCCCGACCGAGCACCGGCGACCGCACGCCCTACGCGCCGCCGCCGGGCACGCGCCTCCACCTCGCCGCGACGCGCGGGCCGGTCTCGCGCGGGCTGCTCGGCGGGCGCGACGGCCCCGACCTCGACGGCGTGTTCGGCGATCCGGTCTGGCTGCTGCCGCGCTTCTACGACCCGAAGATCGAGCGCACCGCCGAACTCGGCGTGATCGTGCACCTCTCCGAACTCGAGAGCCGCGCCCTCGACACCGGCACCCGCGAAGAGCTGATCCGCTACCACGTGCCGCCCTCGCTCCGCGGGGCGGTCCGGATCATCAACACGATCTCGGCGCCGACCACCGCCGGCATCAAGGCCAAGCTCGACGAGATCCTCGCCTGCAAGCGGATCGTCTCGACCAGCCTGCACGGGCTCGTCTTCGCGGAATCCTACGGCATCCCCTGCCTGCACTTCCAGCAGAGCGCCCACGAGATCGGGCCGGCGGTCTACCCGATGCGCAAGGGCGCCAACATCGACCTGCGCATCCTCGACCTCTACATGGGGCTGAAGGTGGAGAAGCTTCCGGTCTACATGCAGCCCTTGTCGCTGCCGACCGACTGGGATAAGCTGATTCGGGTGGTCGACAAACGCTGGACGCCGCGGACCTTCGACGGCGACGCGCTGATCGCGGCCTTCCCGATGGCGACCGCGCCGGTGAGCGCGCCGGAGGGCGGCACGGTGTTCGACCTGCCGCTCGTGCGCGACATGCAGCTCCGCCACAGCTTCGACCTCCGCCACTGGCTGCGCCGCAGCGCGCCGGCCCGGCGGTTGGCGCGACTGATGCGGACGCGGTGAGAACGGTCCGGCGCCACGTCGGACCCTTGCCGGCGCGCGCGCCCGCGCCCACGTTGACGCCATGACCTCCGCCAGCGATCCCCACCCCGGCCGCGGTGCCCCGCGCGGCCTCCGCCGCCTCACCCTCCGCGTCCGCCGCGAGGGCCGCCTGCTCGCCGCCGGCTTCGTGCTGACGCTGTCGGCCTGGCTGTTCGTGGCGATCGCCGACGAGGTCGCCGAGGGCGACACCGGCGCCTTCGACCGCACGCTGCTGCTCGCCCTGCGCAATCCGGCCGACCCGACCGATCCGATCGGCCCGGCCTGGCTGGAGATCGCCGCGCGCGACCTCACCACCCTCGGCGGCTTCGCCGTGATCGGCCTGATCACCACGGTCGCGGTCGCCTTCCTGCTCCTGACCGGGCGCAAGGGCGCGGCGGGGCTGACCGTGCTGTCGATCGGCGGCGGCACGCTGCTGTCGACGGCGCTGAAGCAGTGGTTCGACCGGCCGCGGCCCGACCTCGTGCCACACGTGGTCGACGTCTACACCACGAGTTTTCCGAGCGGCCACGCCACCATGACCGCGATCGCCTATCTCACCCTCGGCGCGCTCCTGATGCGCGTGCTGCCGGAGCGCCGGCTCAAGGCCTTCGCCATGGGCACCGCGGTCGCCATCGTGCTGATCGTCGGGGCGAGCCGGGTCTATCTCGGCGTCCACTGGCCGACCGACGTGCTGGCCGGCTGGGCCGTCGGCTTCGCCTGGGCGGCGGCGTGGTGGCTGGTGGTGGCGCTGCTGCAGCGGCGCGGCCGGATCGATTCCGACCGCGCGGAGTGAGGCCGGCGCCGGCCTCGCGCGGAACTTGTCGGACGAAGCGGTTGAACCCGGCCGCGAAATCGCCATAGTCCGTGCCGTTGGCCGGCCACCGGAGGATCCATGTCGTTCGCGCTCGTGTTGCCGTCCCCTGCGGCCATGGTCTGGCACCGGGCCGCGGTGGACGCCGTGGCGGCGGCGACGGGCGAAGCGGTGCAGGTGGTGCGCGTCGCCGCGCCGCCGCTGCCGACGCCGGTGCGGCTGCTGATCGAGCTCGAGCGGCTGGTGCGCGGCGTGCGCCCGGGGCATCCGGCGCTGCCCGACCCCGCGCCGCCCGCCGGCGAGGCCGCGGTCGCGGCCGGACGGCTGGCGATCGACCTCGCGGCCGGTCCGGCGACCGGGCGGCGGCTGGTGCTGCGCTGCGACGGCCTGCCGGTCGACCTCGGCGCCGCCGCGGCGATGACCGCGGGCACGACGCCGGTGCTGACGCTCGACCTCGAGGACGGCACCGAGCGCCGGCGGCTGGTGGCCTGGGCGGTGGCGGTGGAGAACCGCTCGGTGTTCGTCGCCGGCCTTTCCAACATCTACGGCCGGGCGATCGACCTGGTGGCGCGCGCGGCGCGGCAGGTCGCGGCGGGACGGCCGGCGGAGGCGATCGACCTCGGGCCGGTCGCCACGCCCGGGCCGGCGGTCCGCGCCGGATCGGCGGCCGGGTTCATGGCGGCCTCGATCGCCAACGTCGCGACCCGGCGGCTCGGGCGGATGCTGCGGCTGAAGCCGGAATGGCACGTCGGCGTCCGCCCCGACGACGGTTCCGACGGGATCCCGGACCTCGCCGGGCGCCCTTTTCGGTTGATCCCCGACGACGGCGCCCGCTTTCTCGCCGACCCGTTCCCGGCGGCGCGCGACGGCCGGCGCGTGGTGTTCGTGGAGGAACTGCCGTTTTCCACCGGCAAGGGCGTGATCTCGTCGGTCGAGATCGCCGCCGACGGCACGCCGGGCGCGCTCCGGCCGGTGCTCGAACTCGACTGCCACCTCTCCTATCCCTACCTGCTGGAAGAGGACGGCACGCTCTACATGGTGCCGGAGACCTCGGGACGCGGCACGGTGGAACTGTGGCGTTGCATCGACTTTCCCGGCCGCTGGGAACTCGACACGGTCCTGATCTCCGGCTGCGACCTCTCGGACGCCTCGCCGATGCGCGACGGCGAGGGATGGGCGATGTTCGCCAACGGCCGGGCGCGCTGGTGCTCGACCTGGGACGCGGTCGAACTCTGGCGCGCCCCGGCGCTGCGCGGCCCGTGGCGGCGCTGCGGCGACGGCCCGTTCCTGGTCGACGTCCGCACGGCCCGGCCGGCCGGTGCGCCCTTCCACGTCGGCGGACGGGTCGTCCGCCCGGTGCAGGACAGCTCGGAACGCTACGGCGGCGCGCTCGCCTTCGCCGCCATGGACGACCTCGGCGCCCGCCCGGCGCAGACCGTGGTGCGCCGGGTGCGCCCGGCCGCGCCGCTGCTCGGCCTGCACACCTGGAACCGCGGCGGCGGGCTCGAGGTGGTCGACGTGTTCGGGCCCCGGATACGGGGACCGGTCGTCGTGGCACGTCCGGATTGACGGCTTTAAAACCGGAGTCTAATCATCAACTATATGCGGGCCGGTCGCATGGCGCGGCCGCCCGGCCGTCGTGCCGTCGTCAGCGGGTCCGGACCTCATGATCGTCTGCCACTGCAACGTCATCACCGATCGCGACATTCGCCGCGCGGTCTTCGACCTGCTCTCCGCCGATCCCCACCGGCTGCTCACCCCCGGCCTCGTCTACATGACGCTCGGCCGGCGCGGGC
Source organism: Oharaeibacter diazotrophicus (assembly GCF_004362745.1). Taxonomy (NCBI): domain Bacteria; kingdom Pseudomonadati; phylum Pseudomonadota; class Alphaproteobacteria; order Hyphomicrobiales; family Pleomorphomonadaceae; genus Oharaeibacter; species Oharaeibacter diazotrophicus. The sequence continues at coordinate 162,988 of NZ_SNXY01000011.1, forward strand.
GCTGCTGCGGCTGCTTCCCGAACGCGATCTCCGTGATCCGCGCCGCCGCCGCCGAATACGGCGGGACGCTGGTGGAGGAAACCGTCGACGCGGTGGATCGCGACCGCTCCGCCGCGTAAGCTCTGTCGGTATCGGGGCCGGAACGGATCGACCGCCGTCGCCGTTGGTTCGGCGAAGGGGGGCGAGGGCCCCTGGACGGCTCGTGCCGGCGACGGCGGATGGAGGTGGAGATGCGTGGCAACGAGAAGGTGATCGAACGGCTGAACCAGGCGCTGTTCCTGGAGCTCGGTGCGGTCAACCAGTATTGGCTGCACTACCGGCTGCTCGAGGACATGGGCTTCACCAAGCTCGCCGCCAAGGAGCGCCGCGAGTCGATCGAGGAGATGCAGCACGCCGACAAGCTGATCGCGCGCATCATCTTCCTGGAAGGTCACCCGAACCTGCAGACGCTGGCGCCGCTCCGGATCGGGCAGACGCTGCGCGAAATTCTCGAGGCCGACCTCGCCGGCGAACTCGAGGCGGTGAAGTCCTACAGCCGCTCCCGCGAGATCTGCCACGAAGAGGGCGACTACGTCTCGATGCAGCTGTTCGAGGAACTCTTGAAGGACGAGGAAGGCCACACCGACTTCCTCGAAACCCAGATCGCCCTGCTCGACAAGATCGGCGAGGAGCGCTACGGCCTGCTCAACGCCGACAGCGCCGACAAGGAGTGACACCGGTTCCGCACGCGACCGGATCTGTCGGGTCGCGTGCGGGATTTCGGCCCTGCGGGCGGCGCCCGCTCAGGCCGGCCCGCCGGGGAGCGGGAGGGCTTCCCGCGCCCCGGTGCCCCTTCGGCCGGCCGGGGGCCGGCGTCAGCGCGGCACCCAGCGGCACTGCTGCTCGCGGACACGGACGACCTTGTAGACACGGCCCCAGTCGTCGCGGAACTTGCGGGTGACCCAGCCGGGACGGCAGACCCGGACCATCGGCGGCGGGTCGTTGCGCCAGCCGCCGCGGTAGTAGACCGGCGGCGGGGGCGGCGGCGCGCGCCAGCCCCAGCGCGGCTCGGGATCGCCGAAGCGGAAGCCGAAGCTGAAGCCGTCGGCCGCGGCCGGCAGGACGGTGGCGGCGAGCGCCGCGACGGCGATCACGCCGGTACGCAGGCTGCGGACGTCGATCATGACCGGATCTCCTCTCGAGTCGATGGCGGCCTTCCGGCCGGCGCCTGGCGGTGCTCCGCGCCGGGAACCGGGGCGAAGCGGGCGCCGGGGAGCCGGCGTCGTGGGACCATGGATAGGCCGCCCGCGCTGAACCCGGTCCGAACCCGGCATTCAGGAATCGTTCAGCCGGAGGGGGCAGGGTCGGACCGAGACGAACCTTCGCCGGAGCCGCCCCCGATGTCGCCGGACCCCGCCTTCCTGGTCGTGATGGCGCCCGACCTCGCCGACGCCGTCGCGGGCTGGCGGACGGGACTCGCGGCGGTGCGGCGGATGTCGCCGAAGACCGTCGAGGCCTACGGCCGCGACGTCGAGCAGTTCTGCCGCTTCCTCACAGGCCATCTCGGCGAGCCGCCGGGCGTTCCCGCCGTCGTCGGCCTCGCGCCGTCCGACTTCCGCGCCTTCCTGGCCGACCGCCGCCGCGACGGCGCGGGTGCGGCGACGCTTGGGCGCGGCATGGCCGGGGTGCGCTCGCTGATCCGTCATCTCGAACGGGAAGGGCTCGGCTCCAGCGCCGCCGCCGCGGCGGTGCGGACGCCGAAGCTGGCGCGGCGGCTGCCGCGGCCGCTGCCGGTCGCCGACGCGCTGGCGGTGGTGGCGCCGGAGCGCCAGCTCGCCTCCGACGCCTGGGTCGCCGCGCGCGACGCCGCGGTGCTGGCGCTGCTCTACGGCTCGGGCCTGCGCATCTCCGAGGCGCTCGGGCTGACGCGGGCCGACCGCGCCGCGATCGACGCCGGCGCCATCCGCGTCACCGGCAAGGGCGGGCGGACGCGGGTCGTGCCGGTGCTGCCGAAGGTGGCGGCGGCGGTGGCCGACTACGTCGCGGCCTGTCCCTGGACGCCGGCCGAGGACGGGCCGCTGTTCGTCGGCGAGAAGGGCGGGCCGCTGGCCGCGCGGGTGGTGCAGCGCGCCATGGAGCGGCTGCGCGGTGCCCTCGGCCTGCCGGCCTCGGCGACGCCGCACGCGCTCAGGCACTCCTTCGCCACCCATCTGCTCGGCGCCGGCGGCGACTTGCGCACGATCCAGGAGTTGCTCGGCCACGCCAGCCTCGGCACCACCCAGATGTACACCGCCGTCGACGCCGACCGCCTGATGAAGGCCTGGGCCGAGGCGCACCCGCGCGCGTGACGCGGGTGCGCGGGGATCGGGCCGCCGGGCCCGGTCCCATACCGGTTTCGCAAAGCCCCGACTCGCCGGGACTTTGCGCGGTTTCGGCCATCCGGCCGGCGTCCATCCGGCGCACCTCGCCCACAACGCTCCGACTCGAGGTCGGAACGTCGCGAGCCCGGTGTCAGTTGCGATAGCCGCCGAAGCTCATCAGGACCTCCTTGCCGACGGTCCGGTTGACCGCGGTCGCGGCGAACATGTTGACCTGGTCGTCGGTGCGGCCGCGCACGGTCATGCCGGTCCGGCCGCCCTTGGTGTCGGTGAAGACGAAGTTGCCGGTGAGCTTGCACACCGAACTCAGCGCCAGCTTGCCCGAGAGCGTGCCGGCGGTGTCGATGGCGAGCGTGCCGAGCGTCACCGGGCCGATCGGGGTGACGGCGGTGAGCGCCGCGGACGAGCCCGGCAGGGTCGCGCCCTCGCACTTGGCGGCCGGGAAGCTGCCGTCGGCACCGACGGTCGCGACGCAGTTGAACAGGCCCGCCGTGATCGACCACGAGCCCGCCAGTCTGGCGGTGTTGCAGGCGGCGGTGGCGGGGGCGGCGAGCGCGAGCGCCAGGGCGGCGGCGAGCGGAAGCGAAGCGAACGGACGCATGGGTTTCCTCCTGTGGTACCGGTCCCGCACCGTGCCGAGCGATCGGGCCGATGCGGCATCGCGGTCCTTCGGCCGGTGCGCCGTCGGGTGCTCCTCGCGCGCGACGGCAAGACCGGCGGTCGGACCTCCTCGGAGCCGCCTGTGGGCCGCGACGTCACGAAACCCCGACGGCGGCCGGTCCGGGCGACGAGCCACGAGGACCGGCCGCTCCGGGACGTCGTCGGCCGGCGCGGGGGATGGTTTCTTGTCGTTGGATTTCGCCGGCAGGCGAGCTCCGACGCTTCCGAGCATATGTTTCCTCGACGTTTCCGGCCTTGATCCATCGCAATCGCGTGAAGCGGCGACCGCCGGCCGCGGCCCGGCTTGCGGCGGCGCGGCCGGGCGTGCTACCCGGCCCGGAGGCTCCCGCCCCCGGACCCCGGGTGCCGAGCCGGGGGGCGCCAGCCGAGGATTCCGCCCGATGTCCGCTCCCTCCGCCACCGCCGTGCCGCGGCCGGCCGTGCCGCTCGCCGGCTACCTGCTCGCCGCCGCGGGCGCGATCCTGTTCTCGGCCAAGGGCGTGCTGATCAAGCTCGCCTACGGCGGCTCGGTCGACGCGATCACGCTGCTGACGCTGCGGATGGCGCTGTCGGCGCCGGTGTTCGTCACGATCGGGTTGGTCACCTACGCGCGCGCGCGCCGGCGCGGCGCCGCGGCGCCGGCGGTCGGCGACCTCCTGAAGGCGATCGGGGTCGGCCTCGTCGGCTACTGGTTCGCCAGCTACACCGACTTCAAGGGCCTCGAGACGCTGTCGCCGCAGTTCGAGCGACTGATCCTGTTCACCTATCCGCTGTTCGTGGTGCTGTTCGGCGCGGCGCTGTTCGGCCTGCCGTTCCGGCGCGCCTCGCTCGGCGCCTTCGCCGTCAGCTACGCCGGCCTCGCGCTGATCTTCCTGACCGACGTCGGCGACCAGGGCGCGGCGGTGGCGGTCGGTGTCGCGTGGGTGCTGTCGTCGGCGGTGGCCTTCGCGCTCTACCAGCTGCTGGCCAAGCCGGTGATCGGCCGGCTCGGCGCACCGCTGTTCACCTCGGTGGCGATGAGCGGGGCGGCGCTCGGCACCGGGCTGCAGTTCGTCGCGACGCGCCCGCTGTCCGACCTCGCCGTGTCCGCGCCGGTGTTCCAGGCGGCGCTGGCGATCGCGATCGGCGCGACCGTGCTGCCGACCTACCTGATGAACGCGGCGCTGTCGCGGATCTCGGCCCAGGCCAACGCGGTGATCGGGACACTGAGCCCGGTGGCGACGCTGATCCTGGCGGTGCTGGTGCTCGGCGAGACCGTCACCGTCGCCGACGTGGTGGGGACGGCGATGGTGGTCGGCGGCGTCGGGCTGTTCACCCTGCTCGACCGTCGAGGCTGACCGCGCCGCCGGCGGCGCGTGCCGGTCGTCCGAGGTCGAAATAGTGCGAGCGGCGCTGGGTGCCGAAGCCGATCCAGCGCGCCAACGGGCGGCCGAGGGCGGCGTCGGCCCGGAGCACCGCGGCATAGGCGAGCGTCGGCCCGACGACGCCGGCGACGATCGCGGCGACGAGCAGCGTGCCGGGCGACAGCAGGCCGAGGCGCTCCAAGGCGAGCCGAGCGACGGCGCCGAACAGGGTGTGGGTCAGGAAGATCGCCAGCGAGGCCTCGCCGACGAAGCCGGCGAGGCGGCCGGCAAGCCCGCCGGGGGCGCAGATCAGCACCGTGCCGATCAGGGTGAAGACGCCGGCGAAGGCGATCAGGGTGCGGACCGGGCCGAAGTCCGCGTCGACCGCGGCGGGATCGAGCACCATGGCGCCGAGCCAGACCACCTCGGCCACGAGCGTCAGGAGGACGAGGGCGCGGCCGCGGATCTCGGGCGCCTCGTGCACGGCGACGACGCCGACGCCGTAGAAGGCGGCCCAGAAGAACAGGTAGGTGTCGACCACCGGGCCGCCGGCGGCGGGCAGGCCGACGAAGGCGGCCACGAGCGGGACCAGGATCGCCAGCCGGCGCGCCAGGGCGCTGCCGGTCGCCTCGACGCCGATCCAGACGATGCGCAGGATGGCGAGGGTGTAGAGGAACCAGAAATGGTCGATCGGCTGCCACAGGATGGCGAAGGGCGAGCCGGTGACGGGAGCGTTGACCGCGTCGGCGAAGCCGGTCTTGAGCGCGACCCAGACCGACGACCAGATCAGATAGGGCAGGACGATGCCCCAGAACAGCGCCTGCAGCGCGGCGGCGACGCCCTTGCGGCGGCCGAGACCCTGGGTCATGCCGGCCAGCATGAAGAACAGCGGCATGTGGAAGGAGTAGATCGCGTCGTCGAGCGCGACGAGCCAGTCGGCGGTCGGCAGGCCGCTGCGGTCGAGCGAGCGGATCGCGTGCCCGGCGACCACGAGCAGGATGCCGGCGGCGCGGACGTGGTCGAGCCAGGCGAGGCGGGAGGCGGGAGGCGTCGTCGGCATGTCCGGTCCTTCGGTTCGGGACCAGCTTGTCGGCCAAACCTCACCGGTTCCTTGCGCCGTTTCTCCAAATCCGAGGGCAATTCGAGAAAATTGGAACGGATTCGTATCCGTGGATGTCCGGACGGCAGAATCGCCGGGAATGCCGGCAGTCGGGACCCCGGGCGAGGTCTCGTACCGAGCGCGCGGCGTTCCCGGCCGTGGTCGGAGCATTGCGTGCGGGGAGCGCCCGGCGCGCGCCGGCCGTAAGGCCGAGACTTCGTAAAGTCCCGGCGCGCCGGGACTTTACGAGGCGGGCCTCAGATGTGGATCGGGCGCTTGTCGACGGCGAGTGCCGCCTCCTTGACCGCCTCCGACAGGGTCGGGTGGGCGTGGCAGGTGCGCGCGAGGTCCTCCGACGAGCCGCCGAACTCCATCAGCACCGCGATCTCGTGGATCATCTCGCCGGCGCCGGCGCCGACGATGTGGGCGCCGAGCACGCGGTCGGTGGCGGCGTCGGCGAGCACCTTGACGAAGCCGTCGGTGGACAGGTTGGCCTTGGCGCGGCCGTTGGCGGTGAAGGGGAACTTGCCGACGCGGTACTCGATACCCGCGGCCTTCAGGTCCTCCTCGGTGCGGCCGACGGCGGCGACCTCCGGCATGGTGTAGACCACGCCCGGGATGACGTCGTAGTTCACGTGGCCGGCCTGACCGGCGAGAATCTCGGCGAGCGCGACGCCCTCGTCCTCGGCCTTGTGGGCGAGCATCGGCCCGACGATGACGTCGCCGATGGCGTAGATGCCGGCGACCGACGTGCGGTAGTGGGCGTCGGTGACGACGCGGCCGCGAGGATCGCGCGCGACGCCGACCTCGTCGAGGCCGAGGCCGTCGGTGTAGGGCCGGCGGCCGACGGCGACCAGCACGACGTCGGCCTCCAGCGTCTCGGCGGCACCGCCGGCGGCGGGCTCGAAGGTCACGGTAGTGGCGCCGCCCTCGACCGGCGTGACGGCGGTGACCTTGCGGCCGAGCTTGAAGGCGAAGCCCTGCTTCTCCAGCATGCGCTGGAACTGCTTGGCGACCTCGCCGTCCATGCCCGGCAGGATGCGGTCGAGATACTCGACGACGGTGACCGAGGCGCCGAGGCGCGACCACACCGAGCCGAGCTCGAGGCCGATCACGCCGGCGCCGATCACCACCAGCTTGCCCGGCACCGCCGGCAGCGCGATCGCGCCGGTGGAGGACACGACGGTCTTCTCGTCGATGACGATGCCCGGCAGCGAGGCGACGTCGGAGCCGGTGGCGATCACGATCGCCTTGGCCTCCAGCGTCTTCACGCCCGAGCCGTCGTTCATGGCGACCTCGACCCGGCCCGGCGCGACGATCCGGCCGGCGCCGAGGTGGGCGTCGATCTTGTTCTTCTTGAAGAGATAGTCGATGCCCTGGACGTTCGACTTCACCGTCGCGTCCTTGTGGCCCATCATCGCGGAAAGGTCGAGCTTCGGGGTGCCGACGTCGATGCCGAGCTTGGCGAAGGAATGGCCGGCCTCGGCGAACAGCTCGGAGGCGTGCAGCAGCGCCTTCGAGGGGATGCAGCCGACGTTGAGGCAGGTGCCGCCGTGGACGCCGCGCTTCTCGACGACGGCGACCTTCAGGCCGAGCTGGGCGGCGCGGATGGCGCAGACGTAGCCGCCGGGGCCGGTGCCGATGACGATGAGGTCGTAGGACATGGGGTCGGGCTTCCTTCGCGCGCTGGCCCGGCTCGCGCGGGCAGCGATGTCTGGTGATGGCGGGGAGGCCTAGCGCCCGCCCGAGACGGTGACAATCGATCCTGTCGTATAGGATGCGGCGTCCGACAGCAGCCAGAGGACGGCGGCGGCGCATTCCGCCGCCGTGCCGGCCCGGCCCATCGGGATCGCGCCGCGCATGGCCTCGGCCCGGTCGGGGATGCCGCCGGAGGCGTGGATGTCGGTGTCGATGATGCCGGGGCGGACCGCGTTGACGCGGACGCCCTCGGCGGCGACCTCACGGGCGAGGCCGACGGTGAAGCTGTCGATCGCCCCCTTGGCGGCGGCGTAGTCGACGTACTGGCCGGGCGCGCCGAGCAGGGCGGCGGCCGAGGACAGGTTGACGATCGCGCCGCCGCGGCCGCCGTGGCGGGTCGACATCCGCCGCACCGCCTCGCGCGCGGCGACGACGCTGCCGATCACGTTGATCCGGAACATCCGCTCGAGCCGGGCGACGGTCATCTCGTCGACGCGGGCGGCGCGGTCGACCACGCCGGCGTTGTTGACGAGGCCGGCGACCCGGCCGACGGCGTCGGCGGCGGCGAACAGGGCGAGGACGTCGGCCTCGACGCCGACGTCGGCCCTGACCGCGACCGCGCGGCCGCCGGCCGCGCCGATCTCGGCGACGAGGCTCTCCGCGGCGCCGGCGTCGGAGACGTATGAGAACACCACGTCGAAGCCGTCGGCGGCGGCCGCGAGCGCGGTCGCCCGGCCGATGCCCCGGCTGCCGCCGGTGACGACGAGGACGCGGTCGCTCATCGCTCGCTCGTCCTCAGAGGTCCAGCACCAGGCGCTGCGGATCCTCGAGGCTCTCCTTGACGCGGACGAGGAAGGTCACCGCCTCCTTGCCGTCGACGATGCGGTGGTCGTAGGAGAGCGCGAGATACATCATCGGCCGGATCTCGATCTTGCCGCCGACGACCATCGGCCGCTCCTGGATCTTGTGCATGCCGAGGATGCCCGACTGCGGCGCGTTCAGGATCGGCGTCGACATCAGCGAGCCGTAGACGCCGCCGTTGGAGATCGTGAAGGTGCCGCCCTGCATCTCCTCGATCTTGAGCTGGCCGTCGCGGGCGCGCTTGCCGAACTCGCCGATCTTCTTCTCGACCGCCGAGATCGACATCTGGTCGGCGTCGCGCACCACCGGGACCACGAGGCCCTTCTCGGTGCCCACGGCGACGCCGACGTGGTAGTAGTTCTTGTAGATGATGTCCTGGCCGTCGATCTCGGCGTTGACCGCCGGGATCTCCTTGAGCGCCTGGATGCAGGCCTTCACGAAGAAGCCCATGAAGCCGAGCTTGACGCCGTGCTTCTTCTCGAAGAGGTCCTTGTAGGCGTTGCGCAGAGCCATCACGTTGGTCATGTCCACCTCGTTGAAGGTGGTCAGCATGGCCGCGGAATTCTGCGCGTCCTTGAGGCGGCGCGCGATGGTCTGGCGCAGCTTGGTCATGCGCACCCGCTCCTCGCGGGCGGCGTCGTCGGCCGGGGCGGCCGGACGCGGCGCCGGTGCGGCGGCGGCCACCGGGGCCGGAGCGGCGGCGGCGCCGGCGATCGCCTTCAGGACGTCCTCCTTCAGCACCTGGCCGCGCTTGCCGGAGCCGGCGTCGACGGCGACGCCGGTCTCGGCCATCAGCTTGGCCGCGGACGGCGCCGGCGGCATCGCCGTCGCGGCCGGCGCGGGCGCGGCGGCGGCGGCCGGCGCGGCGGGGGCGGCGGCCGGAGCCGGGGCGGCGGGGGCGGCCGCGGCGGCGCCGCCGTCGGAGAGGCTGCCGAGCAGGGCGCCGACGCCGACGGTCTCGCCGGCGGCGACCAGGATCTCGGCGAGCGTGCCGGAGGCGGGGGCGGGAACCTCGATGGTGACCTTGTCGGTCTCGAGCTCGACGACCGGCTCGTCGGCCTTCACGGCCTCGCCCGCCTTCTTGAACCACCGGCCGATGGTCGCCTCGGTCACGGATTCGCCGAGGGTCGGAACGCGGATCTCAATCGCCATGACGTGCGGTCTCTCGAAAGATACGGAAGGATGTTCGTCGGGAAGGGGCGGCCGGAGCGCTCGCCGCGTCGGGCGCGCTCCGGCCGCGAGGGCTCACTCGCCGAGGGCCTCGTCGAGGAAGGCGGCGAGCTGGGCGAGGTGCTTGGACATCAGGCCGGTGGCGGTGGCGGCGGCCGGGGCGCGGCCGACGTAGCGCGGACGGCCGTGCTTGGCGCCGATCTGCTTCAGCACCCACTCGAGATAGGGCTCGGCGAAGGTCCAGGAGCCCATGTTCTTGGGCTCTTCCTGGCACCAGACCATATCGGCCTGCGGGAAGCGGCCGAGCTCGCCCACCAGCGCCTTGGCCGGGAACGGGTAGAGCTGCTCGACGCGCAGCAGGTAGACGTCGTCGACGCCGCGCTTCTCGCGCTCCTCGAGCAGGTCGAAGTAGACCTTGCCCGAGCACATCACGACGCGGCGGATCTCGGCGTCCGGCTTCAGCTTGACCGTGAGCGTCTCCGGCGCCGACTGGGCGTCGTCCCAGAGCAGGCGGTGGAACGAGGTCTCGGGGCCGAACTCGACGAGCTTCGACACCGCCCGCTTGTGGCGCAGCAGCGACTTCGGCGTCATCAGGATCAGCGGCTTGCGGAAGTCGCGTGTCAGCTGCCGGCGCAGGATGTGGAAGTAGTTGGCCGGGGTGGTGCAGTTGGCGACCTGCATGTTGTCCTCGGCGCAGAGCTGCAGCCAGCGCTCGAGGCGGGCCGAGGAATGCTCGGGACCCTGGCCCTCGTAGCCGTGCGGCAGCAGGCAGACGAGGCCGGACATGCGCAGCCACTTGCGCTCGCCGCCGGAGATGAACTGGTCGAACACCACCTGGGCGCCGTTGGCGAAGTCGCCGAACTGGGCCTCCCACAGGGTGAGCGCGTTCGGGCGGGCCAGCGAGTAGCCGTATTCGAAGCCGAGCACGGCCTCCTCGGACAGCATCGAGTTGATGACCTCGAAGCGGGCCTGGGTCGGCGACAGGTTGGCGAGCGGGATGTAGCGCTCCTCGGTCTCCTGGTCGTAGAGCACCGAGTGGCGCTGGCTGAAGGTGCCGCGCTCGCAGTCCTGGCCCGACAGGCGGATCTTGTGCCCGCCGAGGGCGAGCGAGCCGAAGGCGAGCGCCTCGCCGGTGGCCCAGTCGATGCCCTCGCCGGTCTCGATCGCCTTGGCGCGGGCGTCGATGAAGCGCTGGATGGTGCGGTGGACGCGGAAGCCCTCGGGGATGGTGGTGAGCTTGCGGCCGATGTCCTTCAGCGTGTCCATGTTGACGCCGGAGTGGCCGCGGCGCTGCTCGTCGAAACTGTCCGCGACCTTGAGGCCGGCCCAGGCGCCGTCGAGCCAGTCGGCCTTGTTGGGCTTGTAGGCTTGGCCGGTGTCGAACTCGCCGTCGAGCCGGGCGCGGAACTCGTTCTTCCAGCCCTCGACCTCGTCGGCGGTGACGACGCCCTCGGACACCAGCTTCTCGGCGTAGATCTGCAGCGTCGTCCGCATGCCGCGGATCTTCTTGTACATGATCGGCTGCGTGAACGCCGGCTCGTCGCCCTCGTTGTGGCCGAAGCGGCGGTAGCAGATCATGTCGACGACGACCGGCTTGTGGAACTTCTGCCGGAACTCGACCGCGATCTTGGCGGCGTAGACGACGGCCTCGGGGTCGTCGCCGTTGCAGTGGAAGATCGGCGCCTCGATCATCTTGGCGACGTCGGACGGATAGGGTGACGACCGCGAGAAATGCGGGTTGGTCGTGAAGCCGATCTGGTTGTTGATGATGAAGTGGATCGAGCCGGCGGTGCGGTGGCCGCGCAGCTGGGACAGGCCGAAGCACTCGGCCACCACGCCCTGGCCGGCGAAGGCGGCGTCGCCGTGGAGGAGCAGCGGCAGCACCTTGGTGCGCTCGCGCAGCGGGATGATGTCGCCCTCGAACACGGTCGCCATCTGGTCCTGCTTGGCGCGGACCTTGCCGAGCACGACCGGGTTGACGATCTCGAGGTGCGAGGGGTTCGGCGTCAGGCTGAGGTGGACCTTGTTGCCGTCGAACTCGCGGTCCGACGAGGCGCCGAGGTGGTACTTGACGTCGCCGGAACCCTCGACGTCGTCGGGGGCGTAGGAGCCGCCCTTGAACTCGTGGAACAGCGCCCGGTGCGGCTTGCCCATCACCTGGGTCAGCACGTTGAGGCGGCCGCGGTGGGCCATGCCGAGCACGATCTCGCGGATGCCGAGGTTGCCGCCGCGCTTGATGATCTGCTCGAGCGCCGGGATCAGCGATTCGCCGCCGTCGAGGCCGAAGCGCTTGGTGCCGGTGTACTTGACGTCGAGGAACTTCTCGAAGCCCTCGGCCTCGACCAGCTTGTTGAGGATGGCGCGCTTGCCCTCGCGGGTGAAGGCGACCTGCTTGTCCGGACCCTCGATGCGCTCCTGGATCCAGGCCTTCTCCTCGGGCGAGGAGATGTGCATGAACTCGACCGCCAGCGTGCCGCAATAGGTGCGGCGCAGGATCTCGACCATCTCGCGCACGGTCGCGAACTCGAGGCCGAGCACGTTGTCGATGAAGATCTTGCGGTCGAGGTCGGCCTCGCCGAAGCCGTAGGAGGCCGGGTGCAGTTCCTCGTGGTCGCCCTTCTTGGCGATGCCGAGCGGGTCGAGGTTGGCGTAGAGGTGGCCGCGCATGCGGTAGGCGCGGATCATCATGATGGCGCGCACGGAATCGCGCGTGGCCTGCTGGACCTGCTCGGGGCTGACGGCGGCGCCCTTCTCGGCGACCTTGGCCTCGATCTTCTTCTCGACCTTCTTGGCGGTCTCGCCCCAGTTGCCGTCGAGGGCGGCGACGAGTTCGCCGTTGGGGACGATCGGCCAGTCCGGCCGCTTCCAGGGCGCGCCCTTGGCGTTCTTCTCGACCTCGACCTTCTGGTCGCCGAGGGCGGCGAAGAAGGTGCGCCACTCCGCGTCGACGGTGGCGGGATCCTTCTCGTAGCGGGCGTAGAGGTCCTCGATGTAGGCCGCGTTGCCGCCATAGAGGAAAGAGGTCAGCGCAAAAGCGTCGTTCTCGTCTTGCCGTGCCATGCCGCCACCGGGACCGCGGGCCCCGTCCTTCAGGTGCGGGGCGGCGTTCGTCGCCGCCTCCTCGGGGGAACGGCCGGCGCGGGATCTCGCTCCCGCGCCGGCCCGGTTCGTCAGATGGTGTCGGCGCCGCGCCGGGGCGAGCCCCCGCGGCGGCCGGATCAGCCCTTCAGGACCTCGACCAGCGTCTTGCCGAGGCGCGCCGGCGACGGCGAGACGCGGATGCCCGCGGCCTCCATCGCGGCGATCTTGTCCTCGGCGCCGCCCTTGCCGCCCGAGATGATCGCGCCGGCGTGGCCCATGCGGCGGCCCGGAGGCGCCGTGCGGCCGGCGATGAAGCCGACCATCGGCTTCTTGCGGCCGCGCTTGGCCTCGTCGGCGATGAACTGCGCCGCGTCCTCCTCGGCCGAGCCGCCGATCTCGCCGATCATGACGATCGAGTGGGTGTCGGGGTCGGCGAGGAACATCTCCAGGACGTCGATGAACTCGGTGCCCTTGACCGGGTCGCCGCCGATGCCGACGGCCGTGGTCTGGCCGAGGCCCTCGTTCGAGGTCTGGAACACCGCCTCGTAGGTCAGCGTGCCGGAGCGCGACACGATGCCGACCGAGCCCTTGCGGAAGATGTTGGCCGGCATGATGCCGATCTTCGATGCGCCGGCGGTGACGACGCCCGGGCAGTTCGGCCCGATCAGCCGTGTCTTGGAGCCGGACAGGGCACGCTTGACGCGCACCATGTCGAGCACCGGGATGCCCTCGGTGATGCAGACGACCAGCGGGATCTCCGCCTCGATCGCCTCGCAGATCGAATCGGCGGCGAACGGCGGCGGCACGTAGACCACCGAGGCGTCGGCGCCGGTGGCGATCTTCGCCTCGAGCACGGTGTCGTAGACCGGCAGCTCCTGGCCGGAGGCCGCGGTCCACTTGGAGCCGCCCTTGCCCGGGGTGACGCCGGCGACCATCTGCGTGCCGTAGGCCAGCGCCTGCTCGGTGTGGAACGTGCCGGTCTTGCCGGTGATGCCCTGGGTCAGGACCTTGGTATTTTGATCGATCAGGATGGGCATTAGGGATTCCGATCCTTCAACAAGGCTTTGATGTCTTCGAGTGCGATGAGCATCCGGCGATTCAAATCCAGAAGATCTTCATTGATCTTCTTGACCTGCTCGAAATTATTTCTGCTGCGCTTCGCCGAGTTTCTCAGGACCCAAAACATCGCGATGACGATGAGGAGGGGCGGCAGCCAGTTGGCAAAGATTTGGATCGCCCCCCGTTCCATCACTTGGCCCGCACGGCGGCGACGATCTTCTGGGCGGCGTCGTCGAGGTCGTCGGCGGCGAGGACGTTGAGGCCGCTCTCCGCGATGATCTGCTTGCCGAGCTCGACGTTGGTGCCCTCGAGGCGCACCACCAGCGGGACCTGGAGGCCGACCGCCTTCACCGCGGCGAGGACGCCGCGCGCGATGACGTCGCACTTCATGATGCCGCCGAAGATGTTGACCAGGATGCCCTTCACGTTCGGGTCGGCGGTGATGATCTTGAAGGCCGCGGTGACCTTCTCCTCGGTGGCGCCGCCGCCGACGTCGAGGAAGTTCGCCGGCTCCTCGCCGTAGAGCTTGATGATGTCGAGGGTCGCCATCGCGAGGCCGGCGCCGTTGACCATGCAGCCGATGGTGCCTTCGAGGGCGATGTAGGCGAGGTCGTATTTCGACGCCTCGATCTCCTTGTCGTCCTCCTCGGTGACGTCGCGCAGGGCGACGATCTCGGGGTGGCGGTAGAGCGAGTTGGAGTCGAAGCTGACCTTGCCGTCGAGGGCGACGACGTCGCCGGCCGGCGTGACGATCAGCGGGTTGACCTCGAGCATCGCCATGTCGGTGCCGACGAAGGCGTCGTAGAGCTTGGAGGCGACCGGGCCGATCTGCTTGGCGGCATTGCCCGAGAGGTTCAGCGCCTTGGCGAGCGTGCGGCCGTGGTGCGGCATGAAGCCGGTGGCCGGGTCGATCGAGAAGGTGACGATCTTCTCCGGCGTCGAGTGGGCGACTTCCTCGATGTCCATGCCGCCCTCGGTGGAGGCGACGAAGGCGACGCGCGAGGTGGCGCGGTCGACGAGGATCGAGAGGTAGAGCTCCTTCTCGATGTCGGAGCCGCTCTCGATGTACATGCGGTTGACCTGCTTGCCGGCGGGGCCGGTCTGCACGGTCACCAGCGTCTTGCCGAACATCTGGCGGACGAAGGCGGCGGCCTCGTCGGCCGAACGGGCGAGGCGGACGCCGCCCTTCTCGCCGGCGTCGGCTTCCTTGAACTTGCCCTTGCCGCGGCCACCGGCGTGGATCTGGCTCTTGACGACCCAGAGCGGGCCGGGCAGCGACTTGGCGGCGGCCTCGGCCTCGTCGACCGACAGCACGGCGACGCCCGGGTTCACCGGCACGCCGAACTGCTTGAAGATGGCCTTCGCCTGGTATTCGTGGATGTTCATCCGGACGTCCTTAGGAGGAGTGGGGACGGGAAGGGCGGGGGATACGGAAACCCTGGGGCGACGGGGCCGCGTCGTTCGCCGCGCGGCCCTCGTCCGTCGGGGTCTGTTTACTTCAGGGCGGGAGCGATCGTCTTGCAGGCCTCGACGAGGCCCTTGACCGCGCCGACCGACTTGTCGAACTGCGCCTTCTCGTCGCCGACGAGCTCGATCTCGATGACGCGCTCGACGCCGGCGGCGCCGATCACCACGGGCACGCCGACGTACATGTCCTCGACGCCGTACTCGCCGCCGAGGTGTGCGGCGACCGGCAGGACGCGCTTCTTGTCCTTGAGGTAGGACTCGGCCATGGCGATCGCCGAGGCGGCCGGGGCGTAGAAGGCCGAACCGGTCTTCAGCAGCGCGACGATCTCGGCGCCGCCGTCACGGGTGCGCTGCACGATCTGGTCGAGCTTCTCCTGGGTGGTCCAGCCCATCTTGACGAGGTCCGGCAGCGGGATGCCGGCGACGGTCGAGTAGCGGGTCAGCGGCACCATGGTGTCGCCGTGACCGCCGAGCACGAAGGCGGTGACGTCCTTGACGGAGACGCCGAACTCCTCGGCGAGGAAGTAGCGGAAGCGGGCGCTGTCGAGCACGCCGGCCATGCCGACGACCTTGTTCTTCGGCAGGCCGGAGAACTTCTGCAGCGCCCACACCATCGCGTCGAGCGGGTTGGTGATGCAGATGACGAAGGCGTCCGGGGCGTACTTGGCGATGCCGGCGCCGACCTGCTCCATGACGCGCAGGTTGATGCCGAGCAGGTCGTCGCGGCTCATGCCGGGCTTGCGCGGCACGCCGGCGGTGACGATGACGACGTCGGCGCCCGCGATGGCCTCGTAGCCCTGGGTGCCGGACATGCGGCTGTCGAAGCCGTCGACCGGCGAGGACTCGGCGAGGTCGAGCGCCTTGCCCTGGGGCACGCCCTCGGCGATGTCGAACAGCACGACGTCACCGAGTTCCTTCAGGCCCACGAGGTGGGCGAGCGTGCCACCGATCTGACCTGCACCGACGAGAGCGATCTTGTTCCGCGCCATCGTTCTTGCGCCTTCCGTTTACGTAAAGGTCAACTGAACCGACTTCAGCTTGGATCGCATTACCCCGGTCCTTGCTGCGGTGCAAGCAGGCTATCGGGCCAATACGACGAATTTATCAGCCTTCGGCGAGACCAGCCGAAGTGTCGGGGAATGCGCGGTCCGCGAGGTCTGCGATATAACTTACGTATACGTCAGGTATGCCATGGACGCATCGCGACGGGTGTGCCGACGACGCGCTTGCACCCGGGCGCGGATCGTGGATCCATGGTCGAAAGGGGTCTTCCGGGAGTTCCGCCGATGTCGTTCGACCACTGGCTCGCCTTCGCGCTCGCCTCCGCCGTGATGCTGGCGATCCCCGGACCGACGGTCCTCCTGGTGGTGTCCTACGCCCTCGGCCACGGCCGGCGGGCGACCGCCGCCACGGTTGCCGGGGTCGCGCTCGGCGACTTCACGGCGATGACCGCGTCGATGCTCGGCCTCGGCGCCCTGCTCGCCACCTCGGCGGCGCTGTTCACGGCGCTGAAGTGGGTCGGCGCCGCCTATCTGGTCTGGCTCGGCGTCAAGTTGTGGCGGGCGCCGATCGCCGCGGCGGACGCGACCGCGCCGGCGGAGGCGCGGCCGGTGCGGATCTTCCTGCACGCCTTCGCGGTCACCGCGCTCAACCCGAAGAGCATCGTCTTCTTCGTCGCCTTCGTGCCGCAGTTCCTGGTGGCCGGCGATCCGTTGTTGCCGCAGATGGCGGTCGCCGAGGCGACCTTCCTGGTGCTGGCGAGCGCCAACGCGCTCGCCTACGCCCTGCTCGCCTCGGCGGCGCGGCGTGGGATCCGGCGGCCGTCGGTGCAGCGGGCGGTCAACCGTGTCGGCGGCTCGCTACTGGTCGGCGCCGGCGCGCTCGCCGCGGCGTGGCGGGCGCCCGCCTCGTGATCCGGCGGACCCGGCGCGGCGTGGTTTACGCGGCGTCGACGACATCCGCAATCACCGCCGAATGGTCAGACATTTCTTTACGCATTCCCGCTAGGGTCGGTCCGGAAGTCGCTCGACACTCGGATCAACACGGACGGTGACGGTGCTGCAGCGGGACGGGGGCGGGGGCGCTCTGGCAGCGGACGGCGAAACGGCCGACGCACCCATCGGCGACGGCGAGCTCAGGCTGCGCCTCGCGGTCGAGGCCACCGGGCTCGGCATCTGGGACGTCGACATCGGGACCGGCCGCCGCCGCTGGTCGGACGAGCTCAAGGCGATGCTCGGCCTCTCCGCGGACGCCGAGGCCAGCGAGGAACTCCTGCTCGCCTGCGTCCACCCCGAGGACCGCGACGCGGTCCGCGGCCACAACCGCGTCACCTTTCTCTCGGTCGACGCGATCGGCGAGGCGACCTTCCGGATCGTGCGCCGCGACGACGGCGCGGTGCGCTGGATCCATTCGCGTGGCCGGGCCGTGGTGGACGACGCCGGCCGGTTCGTCCGCCGGGTCGGAACCTTCCACGACGTCACCGAACAGCGGCGCACCCACGAGGCTCTCGACCTGTCGCTCCGGCGCCACCGGGCGCTGATCGACGCCACCGCCGAGATCGTGTGGCACGCCGACGCCACCCAGTCGACGGGCGACGGCGCCGGCTGGAACGTCTTCACCGGCATGGACGGCCTGCAGGCCACCCCGTTCGGCTGGCTCGCGGCCGTGCACCCGGACGATCGCGAGGCGGTGCTGTGCACCGTGCGGGCCGCGATCGCCGCGGGCACCGCCTACACCAACGAATACCGCCTGCGCCACGCCGCCTCGGATGGCTACCACTGGGTCGTCGACCGCGGCGTGCCGCTCAAGGACGGTGCCGGACGGGTGGTGGAGTGGGTCGGCATCATCTCCGACGTCCACGGCCGCCGCAGCGCCGAGGAGGCGATCCGGCTCGCCGCGGAGACCGATCCGCTGACCGGCCTCGCCAACCGCGCGGTGTTCCAGGCCGCCCTGGACCGGGTGGCGGCGCGCCGGGACGGCGGGTGCGTGACGGTGCTGCTGGTCGACCTCGACGGCTTCAAGGAGGTCAACGACGGCTTCGGCCACGACGCCGGCGACCGCGTGCTGCAGGCGGCGGCTGCGCGGATCCGCGCCGTCGTGCCGCCGGGCGCCACGGTGGCGCGCCTCGGCGGCGACGAGTTCGGCATCCTGGTCGAGGGGATCGAGTCCGACGCGGCCGCGGCGCTCGGTGCGGCGCTGATCGAGGCGATCGGCGTCTGCGTGCCCCGGACCGACGTGCCGGTGCCCTGCACGGCGACGGTCGGCTATTCGATCCACCCCTGCTTCGACGACGATCCCGGGCGGCTCCTGAAGAACGCCGACATCGCGCTCTACGCCGCCAAGGCCTGCGGGCGCGGCCGGGTGCGCGGCTTCGACCCGGCGATGCGGACGGCGATCGAGCGCCGCGCCAGCGTGCTGCGCAACGCCCGCGACGCGCTCGCCCGCGATGCGGTCGTGCCCTACTACCAGCCCAAGATCTCGCTCGCCGGCGGCGCCGTGATCGGCTTCGAGGCGCTGCTGCGCTGGCACGACGGCGAGCGGACGCGTTCGCCCGCCGACATCTCGGACGCCTTCGAGGACCCCGAACTGGCCTGTCGGATCGGCGAGCGGATGCTCGCCGCGGCGATCGCCGACATGCGCGCCTGGCAGGACGCGGAACTCCCGTTCGGCCACGTCGCCGTCAACGTCGCGACCGCGGAGGTGCGCCGGCCGGACTTCGCCGCCAGCGTCGCCGCCGCCCTCGCCGCGGCCGGCCTGTCGCGCGACCGGCTGGAAATCGAGATCACCGAGAGCGTGCTGCTCGAGCGCGAGGGCGGCGTCGCCCTCGACGTGCTCGCCGCCCTCGAGGCGGCGGGGATCGCGCTGTCGCTCGACGACTTCGGCACCGGCTACGCCTCGCTGACCCACCTCAAGAAGTTCCCGATGTCGTGGCTGAAGATCGACCGCTCCTTCGTGGCGGGGCTCGAGACCGACGGTGACAGCCGGGCGATCGTGCAGGCGGTGCTCGGCATGGCCCGCAACATCGGCATCCGCGTTGTCGCCGAGGGCGTCGAGACCGGCTGGCAGTGCCGCTTCCTGCGCGAGAACGGCTGCGACGCCGGCCAGGGCTACCTGTTCGCCCGGCCGATGCCGGCCGCCGACGTGCCCGGCTTCCTCGCCGGTTTCACGCAGCGGCGGGCGGCGCAACTGCTCGGCCTGCCCGAGCTCGGCCGGGTCCGTGCCGGCCGGGTGTTCATCCCGAGTCCCTGACGGCGGTCCGGCGCGGCGCCGGGTGCGCCGGGACACCGCGGGCGCGGCGTCAGGCCGGCGATCCGGTCTCCGCGTCCGCCGCGGCTCCGTCGCGGCGCGGGGCGGCGAGATAGGCCTCGGAGCGCATCTCGATCAGGCGGCTCGCGGTGCGGTCGAACTCGAAGGCCTCGGTGCCGTGGGTCGCGACGTAGAGCGCGGTCGGCTCGGCGGCGGCCGAGGCGACCAGCTTGATCCCCTCGTCGTAGAGCGTGTCGACCAGGGTGATGAAGCGCTTGGCCTCGTTGCGGCGGGCGTGGTCGAGCACCGGCACGCGCTCGACGAAGACGGTGTCGAAGGCGGCGGCGACGGCGCGGTAGTCGGCGGCGCCGAGCGGCTTCCCGCAGAGGTCGGCGAAGGCGAAGCGGGCGTAGGGGCCGGAGCTCTCGGGCACCGTCACCGTACGGCCGGCGACGGCGAGGGCGCGCGGCGCGCCGCGCTCGGCACCGGTGAGCCGGGTCCACAGCCGCTCGACGGCGACGTCGGTGTCGCGGCCGAGGGGCGAGAACCAGACGTCGGCGCGCGCCAGGGTGCGCAGGCGGTAGTCGTTGGGCGAGCCGAGGTGCAGCACCTCGCAGCGTCGCTGCAACAGGCCGACGAACGGCAGGAAGTGGTCGCGGTTGATACCGTCCTCGTAGAGCCGGCCGGGCTCGACGTTGGAGGTGGCGACGAGCGTGACGCCGAGGTCGAACAGCCGGGTGAACAGGCGGCCGAGGATCATGGCGTCGCCGATGTCGGTGACGGCGAACTCGTCGAAGCAGATCAGCGTGGTCTCGGCCGCGATGGCGTCGGCGACCGCGGCGACCGGGTCGCGCTCGGCGCCGGCGGCGATGGCGCGGCGGGCGGCGTGGACGCGCGCGTGGACGTCGGCCATGAAGACGTGGAAGTGGCGGCGGATCTTGGTCTCCACGGGCACCAGCCCGAAGAACAGGTCCATCAGCATGGTCTTGCCGCGCCCGACCCCGCCCCAGACGTAGAGCCCGCGCGGACCCGGGCCGTTGGCCGTGCGGCGGCCGCGGCCGAACAGCCAGCCGAGCGCCGAGCCCTTGGCGGCGAGCTTGCGCTCGCCGAGGTCGCGCAGCAGCCGGTCGAGCGCGGCGGCGACGGCACGCTGGGCCGGATCGGCGGTGATCTCGCCGGCGGCGGCGAGGCGGTCGTAGGCCGCGGTGACGCAGGCGCCGGTCGGACGATCGGCGCCGTAGTCGGCCGGGGCGGACGGATGGGGATGGGAGGTCAAGGCACGTCCGGTGCGAGGGCGGCCGGGTCGGCCTCCGGCGGCCGCGGCCGGACGGCGCCCGGGCAAGGGGCGCCGCCGCGGACCGACGGCCCGGTCGGGATCAGCGGAAGACCTGGATGCCGCGCTTGGAGATCGCGGTCTGGCCGGAGAAGCGTGTCGCCGCCGAGGCGTAGAGGGTGGCGACGACCGAGCCGGAGGCGTCCTTGAGGACGACCTGCTTGCCGTCGAGGTCCCAGGCGCCGATCGACTTCAGCTCGTCGGAGGCGCAGCCGCGGGTGTTGGCGCGATAGCCGCCGGTCCAGCTGGTGAGGTTCATGAACAGCTGGCAGTTCTCACCGGCCGAGGCGAGCTTCCAGCCGCCCGAGAGGTCGGGCTTGCGGATCTCGACGGCGGTGGCGGCGGTCGGCTCGTTCGGCGTCAGGGCGGCGGTGTCGACCGGGGCGGGGGCCACCGGCGTCACCGGGGCGACCACCGGCGGCGGCAGCGGCTGGGCCGCGACCGGGGCGATCGGCTGCGGCTGCAGCGGCGCGACGCCGCCGCGGACGGGTTCGGAACCACCGAAGCGGCCGCACGCGGCGACCAGGACGGCGACCGCGAGGGTGCTGGCGAGCGGGGCGAGACGCATCGTCGTAATTCTCCTTGGCCGATCGGCGGCGCGGCGTCGAGGGGCCTCTCCTCGACTCGCCGGCCGTCCGCGCTTTTCGACCGGCATGATAGACTGCCGTTTTCCCGTGAGAAGTGAGCAAGGTCCGGAAATGCCGCCCGGGCGCGCCGTCGCCGCCGAGCGTTGCCGAGAAGGCACGGTCGTCGTATCGCTGGGGCCCCGCCGCCGATCTCCGGAGCCCCGCCCCTTGATCGCCTTCGTCGTCCGCACCCTCGGCCTCGTGCTCTTCGCGGCCTCCTTCGTCGCGCTGGTGGCGGACGGGGTGAAGTCGTTGTCCGCCGACGCCTGGACCTTCACGCCGCTCGGGGCGACCTGGGGGGCGGCGAGCCCGGGCTCGCTCGCGGCCTTCACGTCCGTGGCGAAGGCGGCGACGCCCGCCTATCTATGGGAGGCGGTGGCGGCGGCCTTCCTGGCGGCCCCCACCTTCGCGGTCGGCGGCCTCTGCGGCGTCGCGCTGCTGGTCGCCGGCGCCAAGCGCCGGCGCGGCCGCTGACCGATCCGACCGGCCATCCGAGGGAGACGAGGAATGTACCTGCTCAACATGCTCGGCAAGAAGCTCGCCATCCCCGCGGCCGCCGAGGCGCTGCCCGGCCGGCCGGAGCCGCGGCCGACCGCCGATACCCACCACGTCAACGGCCGGCCGCTGAAGGGCCCCTACGGCGAGGGCCTGCGCACGGCGACCTTCGGCCTCGGCTGCTTCTGGGGCGCCGAGCGGCGGTTCTGGCAGACGCCGGGCGTGGTCGTCAGCATGGTCGGCTACGCCGGCGGCCATACGCCGAACCCAACCTACGAGGAGGTCTGCACCGGCCTGACCGGCCACAACGAGGTGGTGCGCGTGGTCTACGACCCCGCCGTGATCTCCTACGCGGGTCTGCTCAAGGTGTTCTTCGAGAACCACGACCCGACCCAGGGCATGCGCCAGGGCAACGACGTCGGCACCCAGTACCGCTCGGGCATCTACTACGAGACCGAGGAGGAGCGCGCCACAGCCGAGGACGCCGCCGCGCGCTACGGCGCCGCGCTCGCCGCCCGCGGGCTCAAGGCGGTGACGACCGAGATCCTGCCGGCCGGGCCGTTCTACTACGCCGAGGCCTATCACCAGCAGTATCTCGCGAAGAACCCGAACGGCTACTGCGGTCTCGGCGGCACCGGCGTCTCCTGCCCGCTGCCGACCGGCGTGACCGCCTGAGAATGGTCCGGCGGGCTCCCGCGCGTCGGGAGCCCGCGAGGTCTCGCGAGGCCGGTGCCCGTCAGGAGCTGCCGATCAAGATCCCGGTGCCGAACACCAGCAGGCCGCCGACGACGATCTGGAAGGCGGCGCGCAGGAACGGCGTGTCCATGTACTTCCAGCGGATGTAGGAGATCGCCCAGAGCTCGACGAACACGATCAGGATCGCCACGGCCGTGGCGCTCCAGAAGTCGGGGATCAGGTAGGGCAGCGAATGGCCGAGGCCGCCGACCGCCGTCATCACGCCGGCGGCCGTGCCGCGCGCCACCGGGCTGCCGCGGCCGGTCAGCGAGCCGTCGTCGGAGAGCGCTTCGGTCAGGCCCATCGAGATGCCGGCGCCGATCGAGGCGGCGGTGCCGACCAGGAAGGTCTCCCAGGTGTTCTGGGTCGCGAAGGCGGCGGCGAACACCGGCGCGAGGGTGGAGACCGAGCCGTCCATCAGGCCGGCGAGACCGGGCTGGACGTAGGTCAGCACGAACTGGCGGTGGGCGGCGGCGTCCTCGTCGGCGCGCACGTCGTCGGGCAGGTGGCGCTGCTCGAGCCGTTCGGCGACGTGCCGGTGGCCGCGCTCGGCGGCGGCGAGGCTGCCGAGCAGCGCGCGGGTGGCGGCGTCGGACGTGCGCTCGGCGGCCTTCATGTAGAACAGCTCGGCCTGCCGCTCCATGTCGGCGGCCTCGTCGCGGACGCGGTCGAGGCCGAGCGGGCGGACCAGCCAATAGGGCTTGCGCTGGTAGAAGCCGCGGACGTGCTCGCGCCGGATCAGCGGGATGGTTTCGCCGAAGCGGGTGCGGAAGGTCTCGATCAGGCGCAGGCGATGCTCGTTCTCCTCGGCCGCCATGGCGTCGAACATCGCCGCCGACGCCGGATGATCGGCCCTGAGGCCGTCGGCGTAGGTGGCGTAGATCTTCATGTCCTCCTCCTCGGAGGAGATCGCGAGCGCCAGGATCTCCTTCTCGCCAAGGTCGGAGAAGTCGCGACGGGACAGGGAAAGCATGAGTTCGCCATTCCAGTTTAGAATGATTCCAAATTAACGCGCGAATGCGGCGGCGGCAACCCCGCGCGGCTGCGCTATGTTCTCCGCGCGGGTCGGCCGATCCGCATGCCACCACCGCCGACGACGAGGAGCGTCCATGGCCGTCCGTCCCAAGATCCTGGTGTTCTCCGGCTCGATCCGGGCCGAGAGCTTCAACGCCCGCCTCGCGGCCCTCGCGGTCAAGGCGATCGCGCTGCGCGACGGCGAGCCGACGCTGATCTCGCTCGCCGACTATCCGATGCCGATCTACGACGGCGACCTCGAGAAGGCGGAGGGCGTTCCGGAGGCGGGGCGGCGGCTGCACGACCTGATGATCGCGCACGCCGGCGTGTTCATCGCCTCGCCGGAGTACAACCAGTCGGTCACGCCGCTCCTGAAGAACACGATCGACTGGGTCAGCCGGATCCGCCCGGACGGCCCGCGGGCGCCGACGCCGTGGAAGGACCGGATCTTCGCGCTCGGCGGCGCCTCGCCCGGCTATTTCGGCGCGACGCGGTCGCTGGCGCACCTGCGCCACATCCTGACGATGTCGCTCGGCGCCTGGGTGCTGCCGGACCAGGTCTCGGTGCCCTCCGCTTCCACCGCCTTCGCGCCCGACGGGGCGCTCGCCTCGGAGCGGGCGCAGGCGCAGCTCGACGGCGTGGTCGCCCGGCTGATCGAGGAAGCGGCCCGCCGGACCTGACGGACGGCGGCTCTCGGGGCTCGTCCGTCAGCGCGCCGGCCGGACGGGGGCCGGCGCGCCGGCGGCCGGGCGGGGCTCGTCGCGGCGGCGCAGGAACGGCCGCTCGATCCAGCGGTACGACAGCGCCGCCAGCGCGATGGTGCCCGCCAGCGCCAGGAGGGCCGAGGCCGGATTGGCGCCGAGCTTCCTGAAGGCCAAGAACAGCATCGGGACGTGCCAGAGGTAGATGCCGTAGGAACGAGCACCGACCCACAGGACGAGCCGGTTGCCGAGCAGGCAGCGGCCGATCCGACCCGGGCGGTGCGCGGCGACGACGAGCACCGCCGCGCAGAGGGCGACGACGGTGAAGCCGCCCATCGCCATCACCCGCGAGGTCCAGCCGAGCCGAACGAAGACGGCGACGAGCACGGCGAGGGCGATCGGCGCGAGCGCGCGGACCAGACGTTCCGGTACGGCTTCCACGCCGGCGAGCGCCAGGGCGCAACCGATCAGGAGGGCGTCCGCCCGGGTGTCGAGGCCGGCGTAGGTGCGGGCCGGCGCGGCGCCGCCGAGCGCCAGGGCGAGCCGCCACGCCGCGACGGCGACGATCGCGCCGACGACGACCGCGACGGCCGCGCGCCGGCTCGGCAGCCGCAACAGGAGGGTCAGGAGCGTCGGCCAGAGCAGGTAGAACTGTTCCTCGAGCGACAGCGACCACGTGTGGGCGAGGATGCCGCCTCTTTCGAAGTCGAAGGCGACGAACCAGTTGGTCAGGCTGGCGGCCGCCAGCAGGACCTGCCGGTACTGCCGGGCGTACGGCAATCCGGCGAGCAAGGTGCCCGCGGCGACCGCGATCAGCAGCACGGCGAGCGCCGGCCAGATGCGGCGGACGCGGCGGGCGTAGAAGGCGCGGATGCGCAGCCGGCCGGCGGCGTCGCGGTCGCCGAGCAGGCTCTCGGTGATGAGGAAGCCGCTGAGGACGAAGAAGACGTCGACGCCGAGGAAGCCGCCGCGGATCGTGTTCGGCGCGACGTGCAGCGCGACGACCGCCGCGACGGCATAGGCGCGCAGTCCGTCGAGTTCCGGTCGCCGATCCCGCATCGATGCCCACGGTCAGAGGTCGAAGCCGCAGCCACGGCGGCGGTTGCCGCCGACTGCATAGGGTGAATCGCCCGCCTTGGCAAAGCCGCCCGGTGCGACGGCCGGGGTCAGCGCCAGCCGTCCTCGCGCCACATCCGCTCGAGTGCGACGCGGTGGTTCGGGTAGCCGTAGACGAGGCCGAGTTCGCGCTTGGAGCGGGCGTTGGCGACGCGCTTGTTCTCGCCGTAGAAGCTGCGCGCCATCGGCGACAGGTCGGCGGTCTCGAAGTCCTGTTCCGGCGGCGGGGCGACGCCCATCAGCGCGGCGGCGTGGGCGACGACGTCCTGCGGCGGCGAAGGCTCGTCGTCGGTGACGTTGAAAACGCCGTCGGCGCCCTTGCGGAAGGCGAGGCGGACCGCCTCGGCGATGTCGTCGACGTGGATGCGGTTGAACACCTGCCCCGGCTTGACCAGCCGCCGGGCGGTGCCGTCCGCGAGGTTGACGAAGGCGTTGCGGCCGGGGCCGTAGATGCCGGAGAGCCGCAGGATCGCCACCGGCACCTTGGTCATCGCGCCGTGGCGGCGCCAGCGCGCCTCGGCGGCGAGGCGGGCGACCGAGCGGGCCGACACCGGCTTCTCGGGCGTGCGCTCGTCGACCCAGGCGCCGCCGTGGTCGCCGTAGACGCCGACGGTGGAAAGATAGACGATCGAGGCGAGCGATCGGGCGAGCGCGAGGTCGGCGCCGTGGACGTTCAGCACGGGGTCGCCGGCCTCGCCGGGGGCGACCGATACCAGCACGTGGCTCGCCCGGGCGAGCGCCTCGCGCAGGCGCGGCGCGGGGTCGCGGCCGTCGAAGACGATGGCGTCGATGCCGGCGGCGCGCATCGCCTCGGCCTTGGCCGGGTCGCGGGTGGTCGCGGCGACCTCGGTCGAGGGCCCGGCGAGCCGGCGCACCGCGGCCGCGGCGGAATAGCCGTATCCGAACACGAAGAGCCGCACGCCGTCCTCCCGCACCGTCGCACCGTCCGTTTGCATAGACGAGGCGCCGGCCTACATAAAGCGGCGATCCGCGGGCCGACCGGTCCCGCGAACCCGCAGGGGCGGGGAGGGTGCTCCGGGCCCTCGCCGTCCGCCAGATCGGAGTTTCCCATGTCGGAACAGAACCCCTCGCCGCCGTGGCACGGCACCACGATCGTCACGGTGCGCAAGGGTGGCAAGGTCGTCGTCGCCGGCGACGGCCAGGTGTCGCTCGGCAACACCGTGATCAAGCACACCGCGCGCAAGGTGCGCCGGCTCGGCCGCGGCGACGTGCTCGCCGGCTTCGCCGGCGCCACCGCCGACGCCTTCACCCTGTTCGAGCGGCTCGAGGCCAAGCTCGAGCAGTATCCCGGCCAGCTCACCCGCGCCTGTGTCGAGCTCGCCAAGGACTGGCGCACCGACCGCTACCTGCGCCGGCTCGAGGCGATGATGCTGGTGGCCGACGCCGAGGTCAGCCTCGTGCTGACCGGCACCGGCGACGTGCTCGAGCCCGAGGGCGGCGTGATGGGCATCGGCTCCGGCGGCACCTACGCGCTCGCCGCCGCCCGTGCCCTGATGGACACCGACCGCGACGCCGAGGCGATCGCGCGGCGGGCGATGGCGATCGCCGCCGAGATCTGCGTCTTCACCAACGAGAACGTGGTGGTCGAGAGCCTCGACGCCACCGCCTGACCGGCCGCTCGCCCAGAGGGCCAACCGAGGACCATGCCCCCGATGACCGATTTTTCCCCCCGGGAGATCGTCTCCGAACTCGACCGCTACATCGTCGGCCAGAAGGACGCCAAGCGCGCGGTCGCGATCGCGCTGCGCAACCGCTGGCGCCGCCTGCAGCTCGTCGGCCCGCTCCGCGAGGAGGTGCTGCCGAAGAACATCCTGATGATCGGGCCGACCGGTGTCGGCAAGACCGAGATCGCCCGCCGGCTCGCCAAGCTCGCCAACGCGCCCTTCATCAAGGTGGAGGCGACCAAGTTCACCGAGGTCGGCTACGTCGGCCGCGACGTCGAGCAGATCGTGCGCGACCTCGTCGAGGTCGCGATCGGGCAGGTGCGCGAGGCCGGGCGCAAGGGCGTCCGCGCAAAGGCGCACATGCAGGCCGAGGAGCGCGTGCTCGACGTCCTGGTCGGCGCCTCGGCGAGCCCGGCGACGCGCGACAGTTTCCGCCGCAAGCTGCGCGCCAACGAGCTCGACGACAAGGAGATCGAGATCCAGACGACCGCGCCGGCGGGCGCGCCGAATTTCGAGATCCCCGGCGTGCCCGGTGGCACGGTCGGCGTGATGAACCTCTCCGACATGATGTCGAAGATGATGGGCGGCCAGAAGAAGACCCGCCGCACCACCGTCAGGGACGCCTACGAGCCGCTGATCCAAGAGGAGAGCGACAAGCTCATCGACCAGGAGCAGGTGGTGCAGGAGGCGATCCGGGTGGTGGAGAACAACGGCATCGTCTTCCTCGACGAGATCGACAAGATCTGCGCCCGCGACGGCCGGGTCGGCGGCGACGTCTCCCGCGAGGGCGTGCAGCGCGACCTGCTGCCGCTGATCGAGGGCACGACGGTCTCGACCAAGCACGGGCCGGTCAAGACCGACCACGTCCTGTTCATCGCGTCCGGCGCCTTCCACGTCGCCAAGCCGTCGGACCTGCTGCCGGAGCTGCAGGGCCGCCTGCCGATCCGGGTCGAGCTGAAGCCGCTGACGCGCGAGGACTTCCGCCGGATCCTGACCGAGCCGGAGGCGAGCCTGATCAAGCAGTACGTGGCGCTGATGGCGACCGAGGGCGTCACCCTCGTCTTCGCCGAGGACGCGGTCGACGCGATCGCCGGCATCGCGGTCGACGTCAACGCCTCGGTCGAGAACATCGGCGCGCGCCGGCTGCAGACGGTGATGGAGCGGATCCTCGACGACATCTCCTACACCGCGCCGGACCGTTCCGGCGAGACCGTGACGATCGACGCCGCCTTCGTGCGCGCGGCGGTCGGCGACCTCGCCCGCAACGCCGACCTCAGCCGCTTCATCCTGTGACAAGGCGGGCGGCGGCGACTATGATCGGACGCGAAGGAGCCGAGCCGATGATCAGGGTCGCCGCCGACACTCTGCCGCACGAACTCCTCGCCTTGATCGCCAAGGTCGAGGCGGGCGACGTCGTTCTCTTGGAGCGCAATGGCGTCGTCATCGCCCGCATCGAGCCGCCGGCCGCCATGGCCATTCCTTCGGGCGACACGGTCGCGGACACGTCCACTCCTGCGGAGCCGATCGAGCCGGCGGTCGTGGACGCCGCGGCCGAATCGCCATTGGCCAGGGAATTGCGCGAACTTCGCAAGGGCGTCACGCTCGGCGGTCTCGATTGGAAGGCGCTCCGCGACGAGGGACGCCGGTGACGGGCCTCGTCCTCGACTGCTCCGCGGCGCTGACCTGGGCTTTCGAAGACGAATGGAGCGAAGCGGCCGCTCGTCTGCTTGCCCGGGTGGAGGAGCAGGGCGCGGTCGTGCCGTCCATATGGCGGCTGGAGTTCGCCAATGTCCTGGTGCTGGCCGAACGGCGCGGGAGGATCGTGGCCGGTGGGGCTCGCGTCCGTTTGGCTGAAATCGAACGGCTACCGATCCGGACCGACGAGAACGGCCAGACGTGGGTATGGACGGCGACGGTCGATCTCGCCGTAGCCGAGCGGCTCACGGTCTATGACGCGAGCTACCTGGAACTCGCGCTGCGCCTCTCCCTTCCCCTCGCCACCAAGGATCGCGACCTCGTCGCCGCTGCCCGCCGGCGCGGCGCCGACCTCATTCCCCTGATGGACGCCTGACCGATGACCCCCCTCTCCCCCCTCGAGATCGAACGCTACGCCCGCCACATCGTGCTGCGCGAGGTCGGCGGGCCAGGGCAGCAGAAGCTGAAGGCGGCGCGGGTGCTGGTGGTGGGCGCCGGCGGCCTCGGGGCGCCGGCGATCCAGTATCTCGCCGCGGCGGGCGTCGGCACGCTCGGCCTCGTCGACGACGACACGGTGTCGCTGTCGAACCTGCAGCGTCAGGTGATCCACGACACCGACGCGGTCGGACGGCCGAAGGTCGCGAGCGCCGCCGCCGCGGTGGCGCGGATCAACCCGAATGTGACGGTGGAGGCGCACGGCTTCCGGCTCGGGCCCGACCGGGCCGCCGACCTCCTCGCCGGCTACGACGTGATCGTCGACGGTTCGGACAATTTCACGACCCGCTATCTCCTCGCCGACACCGCCGCGGCGGTGCGCCGGCCGCTGGTGACGGCGGCGATCGGCACCTTCGACGGCTCGCTGACGACGCTGATGCCCTACGAGAGCGACGCCGAGGGGCGCCCCAATCCCGGCTACCGCGACCTCTTCCCGGAGGCGCCGCCACCGGGCACGGTGCCGACCTGCGCCGAGGCGGGCGTGATCGGCGCGCTGCCGGGCGTGCTCGGCTCGCTGCAGGCGATGGAGGTGATCAAGCTCGTCTGCGGCATCGGCGAACCGCTGGTCGGCCGGCTGCTGCTCGTGGACACCCTGGCGATGCGCTTCGAGACGGTGCGCTACCGCACCCGCCGCCGGGCGGAGTGACGCCCTCGGGGGCTCGTACCGAGCTCGCAAAGTTCCGAGCGCTGGTCGGAGCCTTGCGCGCGAGAAGCGCCCGACCGGGCGTCGGCCGAAAGGCAGAGACGCCGTAAAATCCCGACGAGTCGGGACTTTACGGGACAGGGCTCACGCGGCGGCGAGGCGCAGGCCGAAGCCGATCAGCACGGTGCCGAACACCCAGCGCTGCACCCGCTCGACCAGCCCGTGGCCGCGGGCGAGGCGGCCGAGCGCGCCGCCGGCGAAGCCGAAGACGAGGTCGAAGCCGGCTCCGACCGCGACCAGGACGGCGCCGAGCAGGGCGAACTGGGCGCCGACGCCGCCGGCGGCGGGGTCGACGAACTGCGGCAGCAACACCGACGTGAACAGGTAGGCCTTGGGATTGAGGGCGCTGGTGGCGAGGCCGCGGCGCACCGAGGCGGCGAGCGGGCCGCCGGTGGGGCCGCCGGCCGCGGCGCCCGGCAGCAGCGAGGGCGCGCGCAGGATCTTCACGCCGAGGACGGCGAGATAGGCGGCGCCGGCCCAGCGGATCACCTCGTAGGCGAGCGGCGAGGCCGCGACCACGGCGGCGAGGCCGACGGCGGAGAGCACGACGTGGCCGGCGCGGGCGAGGCCGAGCCCGGCGGCGCTGGCCGCGACGTGGGCGCGTCCGCGGGCGGCGCCGGTCTGGATCACCAGCATCATGTCGGGGCCGGGCACCAGGAAGGCGACGGCGAGGGCGGCGAGGAAGAGGGCGGGGTCGGTCACGGCGGGGCTCCCTGGACCGCTCCTGGATAGCGCGGAGAGGGCGGGAGAGTCCTTGCGTTCCCTGCCCGGATGGATCATGAAATCGGCAGATCCCGCCCCGAATGGGCGCTCTGGAGGTGGATCCTGCCGAAACCCAAGCTCGACGCGATCGACCGCCGCATCCTCGCGGCGCTGCAGGGGGACGCCCGGATCTCCAACGTCGACCTCGCCGACGCCGTCGGGCTGTCGCAGTCGCCCTGCCTCAGGCGCGTGCGTGCCCTCGAGGAGGCCGGGGTGATCACCGGCTATCGGGCGACGCTGGACCGGCCGGCGGTCGGCCTCGGCCTGACGGTGTTCGTGGGGGTCAAGGTGGCGCGGCACACCGACGCCGACGCCTCGGCCTTCCGCACCGCCGTCGCCGCGCTGCCGGAGGTGGTGAGCTGCCACCTCGTCTCCGGTGAATCCGACTTCCTGTTGCAGGTGGTGCTGCCGGGCCTCGCCGCCTACGAGCGGCTCCTCACGGGCACGCTGCTGAAAGTGCCGGGCGTCCAGGACATCCGCTCCAATTTCGCGATCCAGACCGTCAAGGACGGCGGCGCGCTGCCGCTCGGCCACGTCGGGGCGGAGCCGGACCGTGGTTGAAGCCCCGCCGGCCGGCCGCTACGGTGCGCGCATGAGCAACACGGTGAAGCTCGCCGACGTCGCGCGCGCGGCGGGCGTCAGCCAGGGCACGGTCTCGAACGTCTTCAACCGTCCGGACCTCGTCAGCCCGGAGCTGCGCGAGCGGGTGGAGGCGGCGGCGCGCACGCTCGGCTACCGCGGCCCGGACCCGCGCGGCCGGCTGCTGCGCGCCGGCCGGGTCAACGCCATCGGCGTCGTCTCGGGCGATCCGCTCGCCACCTTCTTCGCCGACCCCTACGACCGCCGCCTGCTCGCCGGCATCGCGCGCGGCTGCGACGACCGTGGCGCCGGCATCGCGCTGGTCTCGGCCGCCGACGACGAGGCGGCGAGCTGGAACATCAGGACCGCGCTAGTCGACGGCTTCATCCTCAACTGCCTCGTCGAGGGCAGCCGGCTGGTCGACCACGCCGCCCGGCGCGGCCTGCCCTTCGTGGCGGTCGACCATTCGCCGGGCAACGGCGCCGACGTGGTCCAGGTCGACGACCGTGCCGGCGCCCGGCTCGCCGCCGCCCATCTCGCCGACCTCGGCCACCGCCGCTTCGCCGTGCTGGCGCTCGGCTTCGACGTCGACCGCCGCGTCGGCTTCGTCGACTGCGACCGCGTCAAGGCGATCCGCTACGACGTGGTCCGCAACCGCCTCGCCGGCTTCCGCGACGCCATCGCGGCGGTCGGTGCGCCCGAGCCGCTGGTGTGGGAGAGCCCGAACACCGCGGCCGCCGCCGAGGCCGGCGTGATGGCGGTGCTGGCGCGCGATCCCGCGGTCACCGCCTTCCTCTGCATGTCCGACGTGCTGGCGATGGCCGCGATCGACGCGCTCCGGGCGGCCGGCCGGCGCGTGCCGGAGGACGTCTCCGTCACCGGCTACGACGACGTCGACGACGCGGCGACGGTGCGCCCGTCGCTGACCACGGTGCACCAGCCGATCGAGGACAAGGGCGCCGCCGCGATCCGCATGGTGTTCGACGGCGACGCCGAAGACCGCGGCAGCCGCGTCGTGACGCTGCCGGTGTCGCTGGTGGTACGCGGCTCGACGGGGCCGGCGCCGCGGCGGTGAAATCGATTGTAACGAGGCCCGGGGCGCGGCGGGATCACCCCTTGCGGCGGTCGAGGGCGTCGCGGAGGCGCGCGTAGGGCAGGAAGGCGTAGGGGGCGAGGCGGGCCAGCCGGTGGACGGCGATCGGGATCGGCGCGGCGAAGGGCAGGCCGATGCCGTCGTGGCCGCAGAGGTGGTCGGCGATCGCCTTGCCGATCATGGTGGAGACGGCGATGCCGCGCCCGTTGCAGCCGATGCCGGCGAGGAGGCCGGGGGCGAGTTCGAACAGGTGCGGCAGGAAGTCCGGCATCACGGCGGCGACGCCGGTCCAGGCGTGGGCGATCGGCGGCAGGTCGGGCAGGCCGAGGATGCGGGCGGCGCGGGCGTGGATGGCGGCGGGGATGCGCCGCTCGGCGCCGAAGGGCCAGGCCGCCATGCCGCCGGTGATCAGGCGGTTCTCGGCGTCGAAGCGAAAGGTGAAGAGGTCGCGGGCGGTGTCGGAGACGCACTGGTCGTCCGGCAGCAGGCGTGCGCGCACCGACGCGGGCAGCGGCTCGGTCGCGATCTGGTGGACGGTGAGCGGCAGGAAGCTCAGGGCGAGCCGGCGATCGAGCGCACCCATGGCGTTGGTGGCGACGACGACGGCGTCGGCGCCTATCCGGCCGCGGGGCGTGACGACGGTCCAGCCGGAGCCGTCGCGCTCCAGCGCCGTGACCGGGCTGCGCTCGTGGACCACCGCGCCGGCCGCCTCGGCGGCGGCGGCGAGGCCGGCGGCATAGTCGACCGGGTGGACGACGCCGCCGGAGCGGTCGATCCAGCCGCCGGGGGAATAGGCGGTGCCGAGCGAGGCGGCGAGATCCTCGGCCTTCAGCCACTCGGCGGGACGGCCGCGGTCGGCCCAGGCCCTGGCCCGCTTCGACAACTTGGGTAGCGCGACCTTGGCGTGGGCCGGCTGGATCCAGCCGGACTGGCGGGCGTCGCAGCGGATCTTGAGCCGGCGTATCAATCCGAAGACGAGGTCGGCGGAGGCGCCGGTGGCGGCGAGCAGGCGCTCGCCGGCCTCCGGGCCGAGGCGGGCGAGGACCGCGTCCGGGTCGACCTTGGCGAAGTTCGGGACCACGAAGCCGGCGTTGCGGCCGCTGGCGCCGGCGGCGATGGTGCCGGCCTCGACCAGCGTGACGGCGCGGCCGCTCTCGGCGAGATGGAGCGCGGCGGAGAGGCCGAGGAAGCCGCCGCCGACCACGGCGACGGCGGTGCGGCGTTCGCCGGCAAGGGCGGGGCGCACCGCGCGCGGGCGGGCGGTGGCGGTCCAGAGCGGCACGCCGAAGCGCGTGGTGGTGGCGATGGCCGTCACGGCGACGCGGTTCCCCCCGGCGGTGTCGGACGCGCGCGGAGGTGCCGCGACACGGTCCTCGTCTCGCCGATCAGGCCGCGCGGTCGGAACACCAGGACGGCGGCCAGCATGATGCCGATCGCCACGATCTGCAACGCCGCGGCGCGGGCCTGGTGCTCGGGCGGCACCAAGGCGCCGACCAGCGACGACGACAGCGCCCACAGGCCCCAGACCAGCACGCCGCCGGCGATGGCGCCGCGGTTGTTGCCGGAGCCGCCGACGATCAGCATGGTCCAGACCTGGAAGGTCAGCGTCGGCTGGTAGTTGTCGGGGGCGACGAAGCCGATGAAATGGGCCTGGAGCGCGCCGGCGAGACCCATCGCCGCGCCGCCGATCGCGAAGGCCTGCAGGCGCAGCCGGGTCGGGTCCTTGCCGAGCGAGGCGGCGGCGGTCTCGTCCTCGCGCAGCGCCCGGAGCGCGCGGCCCCAGGGGCTGGCGACGAGCCGTTCCAGGGCGAGGTAGACCGCGAGCACCACGGCGGCGACCACGGCGAGGTTGACCGCGCCGAACAGGCCGGGCGTCGCGGCGAGGCCGGCGAAGGGACGCGGGATGAAACCGACGCCGAACGGCCCGCCGGTCAGCGGCACCGCGTTGAGCGCGACGAGGTGGATCGCCACCGCGACGCCGAAGGTGGTGATGGCGAGATAGTCCGAGCGCAGGCGCAACGTCAGCGCGCCGACGGCGGCCGAGATGGCGGCGGCGGCGACGCCCGCGCCGAGCCAGCCGACGACGATCGGCAGGCCGAGCCCGCCGAGCCGGTCCGGCGCGTCGGGCGTCGTCAGCAGCGCCGAGGCGTAGGCGCCGACGGCGACGAAGCCGGCGACGCCGACGTTGAAGAGGCCGGTCTGGCCCCATTGCAGGTTCAGGCCGAGGCAGATCAGCGAATAGGTCAGCGCCGTCGTCAGGAAGAAGGCGCCGTAGGAGAGGAGGTCGATCATGCCTCGCCCTTTCCGAACAGCCCGGTCGGGCGCACCAGCAGCACGGCGACGAGCAGCACGAAGGCGACGCCGGCGCGCCACTCGGCGCCGACGAACTGCACCGTCGCCGCCTCGGCGAGGCCGACGATCAGCCCGCCCGCGACCGCGCCGGGCACGCTGCCGATGCCGCCGAGGATCGCCGCGGAGAACAGCGGCA
The DNA here is from genome assembly GCF_004362745.1 of Oharaeibacter diazotrophicus. Taxonomy (NCBI): domain Bacteria; kingdom Pseudomonadati; phylum Pseudomonadota; class Alphaproteobacteria; order Hyphomicrobiales; family Pleomorphomonadaceae; genus Oharaeibacter; species Oharaeibacter diazotrophicus. Next base: position 197,548 of record NZ_SNXY01000011.1, read on the forward strand.
GCAGGAGGTCGAAGCCCATGGTCGGGCGGATCTGGACCAGGAGGCCGCCGGCGATGCCGGCCGCGCCGGCGAGCGCGCCGCCGGCGATCCAGGTGATCCGGACGACGGTGGCGACGTCGATGCCGACGACGCGGGCGAGCGCGGGGTTCTGGCTGACCGCCCGCATCGCCCGGCCGGTCTGGGTCCGCGTCAGGGCGAGGTGGACGGCGACGACCAGGACCGCGGTGGCCGCGAGCAGGGCGATCTGGTCGGGCGTGACGCGGATGCCGAGGCCGATCGGCATGGCGATCTGGATCGCGCGGGAGAAATAGGTCGGGCTCGAGGTGAAGGTGAACTCGACGAGGGCGCGCAGCGCCATCGAGGCGCCGAAGCTCGCCATCACGACGACGATGGTGCCGCCGCGCTCGCGCAGCCGCGAGAACAACAGGGCGTCGAGCGCGACGGCGAGGAGGGCGGCGACCGCCATGCCGCCGACGGCGGCGAGCGCCAGTGGCCAGCCGAAGGACAGCGGCTTCCACGCCATCGCGCCGCCGGCGAGCGCGGCGATCGGGGCGAGGAGGGCGAGGCCGGCGTAGGCGCCGACGGTGACGAACTCGCCGTGGGCGAAGTTGGCGAAGCGCAGGATGGTGTAGGTGAGGGTGACGCCGATGGCGCCGAGGCCGATCAGCGCGCCGGCGATCAGGCCGTCGGCGAGGAACTGCAGGCTCATGGCGCGCCTCCGTCGCCGACCGGGCGGACCCCGAGGTAGAGTTCGGCGACGGCCGGATCGTCCCAGAGGGCGGCGGCAGGCCCCTCGTGGCGCTCGCGGCCCTCGACCAGCACGTAGGCGCGGTCGCCGATGGCGAGGGCGGCCTTGGCGTTCTGCTCGACCAGCAGGATGGTGACGCCGCCCTCGCGGATCTCGACCAGCTTGGCGAACACCTCGGCGACCAGCTTGGGCGACAGGCCGGCGGAGGGCTCGTCGAGCATCAGCACGCTCGGCCCCACCATCAGGGCGCGGGCGACCGCCACCATCTGGCGCTGGCCGCCGGAGAGCCGGCCGGCGTCGAGCCGGCGCTGGCGGGCGAGGTCGGGGAAGAGGGCGTACATGGCGTCGACCCGGGCGGCGAGGCCGGCGCGGCCGAACACGGCGCCGGCGACGCGCAGGTTGTCGTCGACCGACATGCGCGGGAACACGTTCTCGGTCTGCGGCACGAAGGCGAGGCCCTCGTGGACCATGCGGTGCGCGGGTGTGCGGGTGACATCGCGCCCGGCGAGGACGACGCTGCCGGCGGAGATCGGCACCAGCCCGGCGATCGCCTTGATCAGCGTCGACTTGCCGGCGCCGTTGGGACCGAGCACCACGACGATCTCGCCGCGGCCGACCGCGATCGAGGCGCCGCGGACGATCGGCACGCCTGGATCGTAGCCGGCGACGAGGCCCGCGGTGGAAAGGATCGGCGCGGCGCTCACGCGGCACCGCCGAGATAGGCCTCGACGACCCGGCGGTCGCGCGCGACCTCGGCCGGGGCGCCCTCGGCGAGGAGGCGCCCGGCGGCCATCACGTAGACCCGGCCGCACAGCCGGGCGACCATGTCCATGTCGTGCTCGATGACCAGGAAGGTGACGCCGCGGGCGTTGACGGCGAGGATGCGGTCGACGATCAGCCCGAGCAGCGTGCGGTTGACGCCGGCGGCGGGCTCGTCGAGCAGGATGGTGGCGGGCTCGGCCATCATGACGCGGGCGAGTTCCAGCAGCTTGCGCTGGCCGCCGGAGAGCACTCTGGCCGGCTGGTCGGCGAGGTGGCCGAGGGCGACGAAGTCGAGCAGGGCGCGGGCGCGCTCGGCGGCGGCGCGCTCGGCGGCGGCGACGCGGCCGGGGCGGAACAGGTTCGGCAGGATCGCCTCGCCGACGTGGCGCTGCGCCGCCGTCATCACGTTCTCGGTCAGCGTCATCTCGGGGAAGGGCCGCGGGATCTGGAAGGTGCGGCCGAGGCCGGCGGCGAGGCGCCGGTGCGCCTGCTCGTGCTGCACCGGGCGGCCGGCGACCAGGATCTCGCCCGAGGTCGGCGCGTGCCGGCCGGCGAGCAGGTCGAACATCGTGGTCTTGCCGGCGCCGTTCGGGCCGATCAGCCCGACGATCTCGCCGGGGCGTACCGCCAGCGACACCCCGTCGACCGCGGCGACGCCGCCGAAGCGCTTGACGACGTTGCGCGTCTCGATCGCGGCGGTGCCGGGAGCGTCGGAAAGGGTGGGTGGAGCGGCGTGCAAGCGGGCCCCCGTCGCATTTCGTGATTTTTGATCACGCTTGATATGATCACGGTAATATGATGCCATCCGTGGACGCAAGGGGGACGGCGCGATGGCCGACGGCACGGCGGGCACGAGGTCGAAGGGTGGCGGGGCGAAGGGCGATGCTCCGAAGGGCAATGGTCCGAAGGCCGGGGGGGCGGCGCGTCCCGGCGCCCGCCGCGGCCGGACGGTCGCCACCGACGCCGGCGCGCTGCCGGCACTCGCCCCGGTCGGACGCGAGACCGTGCAGGACCGGGTCTACGCCGAGCTCCGCCGCGCGCTGATCTGCGGCCTGTTCGATCCCGGTCAGGTGCTGACGATCCAGGCGCTCGCCGCCGCGCTCGCGACGTCGACCATGCCGGTGCGCGAGGCGCTGGGGCGGCTGATCTCCGAGAAGGCGCTGGAGGCGCTGCCGAACCGCTCGATCCGGGTACCGGTGGTGACCGGCCGGCGCGTCGACGACCTCCTGCACGCCCGCGTCCTCGTCGAGGGCGAGGCGATCGCGTTGGCCACCCCGCGGCTGAAGGGCCACGAGCTCGAACGGCTGAAGGGCTTCACCGCCGAGTGGCTGGAGCTGAAGCGCGCCTCCAAGGCCGAGCGCGTCACGCGCGAGCTCGAGCTCAACCAAGCCTTCCATTTCCTGATCTACCACGCGTCCGGATCGGACGTACTGATCCCGATCATCGAGAGCCTGTGGCTGCAGTCGGGCCCCTACGTCCGCGCCGCCGCGGTCGCCTTCGACGACGCCAGCCGGCTGTCGTCGGACTATTACCACGGCGAGATCCTGGTGGCGTTGGAGCGGCGCGACCCGGTCGCCGCCCGGGCGGCGCTCGCCGCCGACATCGGCCGCGCCTTCGACCTGTTGCGCGCCCCCGAGAGCGAGGAGGAGCCGTGAGCGTCGTCCGCATCACCGAGGAACGGTCGGGCCTCGACGTCGAGGCCGTGCTGCTCGCCGAGCGCGCGCCCGTCAACGTCGCCTTCCTCGTCGCCCATCTCGCGACGCCGCGGCTGATCCCGGGGCTGCACGCGATGTGGACCGGGCCGGAGATCTCCTGTCCGATCCCGCCCGCGCAGCTCGCCCCCGACGTGGCGGCGACCGCGCTGCCGGCCGAGAACGCGACGTTGACGCCGGAGGCCGGCGACCTCGTTCTCGCCTACGTGCCGGCGCGGACCTGGGGCGGCAGCCCGGACCCGATCTTCGACATCGGCCTGTTCTACGGGCCGAACGCGCGGATGCTGTTCCCGATCGGCTGGCTCGCCGGCAGCGTGGTCGGCAAGGTCAGGCCCGAGCAGCGGGCGGCGCTCGCGGAGGCCTGCGGCCGGATCCGCCGGTCGGGCGCCTGCGAGGTCCGGTTCGCGCTCACCGCGGGGGACGCGTCGTGAGCGCGGCGGCCGACGACGGCTTCGAGCTCTGGGACCTGCGCTGCGAGGTGGTGGCGCCGGCGGGCGCGAAGCTCTACTGCGGCGCCGTGCCCGGCGACCATTTCGAGCTGCACGGCGAGATGCTGAAGCTGCCGCCCGGCCAGGGCTTCTCGATCTACTCGCTGGCGGCGGTGCTGCCGCTGCTCGCCGCCAAGCAGCGCGTCACCGATCCGAACGACTGGATGAGCACGGACGCCGAGGTGGCCTGTCCCGATCCGAACTGCCCGTCGCGGCTCAGGATCGTCAGGACCGGCCGCCGGCGCTTCCGCCATTCCGAGACCACCGCGGTGCCGCTGCCGCCGCGGGACACGGCAGGAGAGGCCCCCTGATGGCGAGCGTTCCCACCATCGAACTGCGTCCCGGCTACCGGATCGCCCGGATCGTCCGCGGCGGCTGGCAGCTCGCCGGCGGCCACGGCGCGGTCGACCGCGCGGCCGCGGTCGAGGACCTCGTCGCCTCCGCCGAGGCCGGAATCGCCACCTTCGACTGCGCCGACATCTACACCGGCGTCGAGGAACTGATCGGCGCCTTCCGCCAAGTCTACGCCGGCCGCCACGGCGCCGCCGCGCTCGCCGCGGTCAAGGTGCACACCAAGCTGGTGCCGGACCTCGACCTACTGCCGGTGCTGAAGCGCTCGCACGTCCGCGCCATCGTCGAGCAGTCGCTGCGCCGGCTCGGCATGGAGCGGCTCGACCTCGTGCAGTTCCACTGGTGGGACTACGCGGTACCGGGTTGGCTGGAGGCGTTCGGCTGGCTCGACGAGATGCGCCGCGAGGGCAAGGTCGCCCATGTCGGCGGCACCAACTTCGACACCGCCCATACGCTCGAGATGGTGCGGGCCGGCTTCCCGGTGGTGTCGATGCAGGTGCAGTATTCCCTGCTCGACGCCCGGCCGACCCACGGCCTGGTGCAGGCGGCGCTCGACCACGACTTCGGCCTCATGTGCTACGGCTCGGTCGCCGGCGGCTTCCTGTCCGACGCTTGGCTCGGCCGGCCGGAGCCGACCGGGCCGCTCGAGAACCGCTCGCTGACCAAGTACAAGCTCGTCATCGACGATTTCGGCGGCTGGGACCTCTACCAGGAGCTGCTCCAGGCGCTGCGCGCGATCGCCGACCGCCACGGCGTCGACGTCGCCACGGTGGCGAGCCGGGCGATGCTGGACGCGCCGGCGGTGGCGGCGGTGATCGTCGGCGCCCGCAACCGCGCCCATCTCGCCGACAACGTCCGGATCGGCTCCTTCGACCTCATGGCCGAGGACCACGCCGCGATCCGCGCGGTCACCGACCGCCGCACCGGGCCGGCCGGTGACACCTTCGAGCTCGAGCGCGACCGGAACGGCCGGCACGGCTCGATCATGCGCTACAACGAAAACGCGAAGGCGTCGTGACCGCCATGGAGAGCCTCGCGAACCGCGCCATCCGCGACATCCGCGACCGCCACGCCGACTTCCAGGCGCTCGGGCGCGGCGGCCGCTCGCGCCACGACTTCCCGTTCGAGGCGACGATGGCGCCGGAGTTCCTGGTGGTCACCACCGAGGGCGGCCGGCTGACCCGCGCCGAGCTGATGGCGCATTTCGACCGCATGGCCGAGGGCGTCGGCGACGACTTCGCCATCGCGGTCGACGATTTCGCGGTCGTCCACGAGGGCGTGGACGCCGTGCTGGTCGAGTACACCGAGACGCAGTGGAAGCGGGGCGCGAAGACGCGCCGGCGCTCGACCGCGCTCTTCGTGCCGGACGCGGCCGCGCCGAACGGCGTCGTCTGGCGGCACCTGCAGGAGACCTGGATCGCGGTGCCGTGAGGGCCTCCAGGACAGTCGATCGATCGGAACGAACAACAGAGGGGACGATGCGATGACGACGACGATGAAGCTTCTCGCCGCGGCGCTCTTGGCGGCGACGGCGATGCCGGCCGCGGCGGCCGACTGCAAGATCGAGATCGGGCTGGTGATGGAACTCACCGGTCCGGCGGGCGAATACGGTCAGGCCGGCGCCAAGTCGGTCGAGATGGCCTTCCGCGACATCAACGAGGCCGGCGGCGCCGCCGGCTGCGACCTCGTCACCGACACCCGCGACAGCCAGAGCCAGGGCAACGTCGCCGTCGACGTCGCGACCCAGCTGGTGCAGGTGAAGAAGGTGCCGGTGGTGATCGGCGGCATCATCTCGTCGGTGTCGATCCCGATCCTGACCTCGGTGACCGCGCCGGCCAAGGTGGTCCAGGTCTCGCCCGCCTCGTCGTCGCCGACGCTGACCGCGCTCGGCCGCGACGGCAAGACCAACGGCATGTTCTTCCGCACCATCACCTCCGACGCCCTGCAGGGCGTGGCGGCGGCGAAATACGCGATCGACAAGGGCTTCAAGAAGCTCGCGGTGATCCACGTCAACAACGACTTCGGCGTCAACATGGTCGCCGAGTTCAAGCGCGCCTACGAGGCGCTCGGCGGCACCGTGGTGTCGGTGACGCCCTACAACGAGAAGCAGGCGAGCTACGCCTCCGAGGTCACCGCCGCGATGGCCGGCGAGCCCGACGGGCTCTACCTCGTCAGCTACCCGGTCGACGGCGCCACCATCGCCCGCACCTGGATCAGCCAGGGCGGCGTTCAGAAGTTCCTGCTCAACGACGGCATGAACAGCCCCGACTTCATCGGCAGCGTCGGCGCCGAATACCTGAACGAGGCCTACGGCACCTCCTCGGGCACCAGCCCGACGGCCTCTACCGAATACTTCAACGCCAACTACAAGGCCTTCTCCGGCATCGAGCCGTCGAACCCGGCGGCCGACCGCTCCTACGACGCCGGCGCCATCGTCGGCCTCGCCGTCGCCAAGGCCGGCGGCGCCGACAGCGCCAAGATCCGCGAGGCGATCTACGCCGTGCTCGACCCGAAGGGCGAGCCGATCCACGCCGGCAAGGACGAGTTCGCCAAGGCGCTGAAGCTGATCGCCGAGGACAAGCCGATCCGCTACGAGGGCGTGATCGGCCCGGTCGCCTTCGACCAGTACGGCGACATCACCGGCCCGTTCCGGCTGTGGCAGATCAAGGACGGCGCCGTGACCACCACCGGCGAGATGTCGACCGACGACGTCGCGGCGATCAAGGCCTCGATCAAGTGAGATCTGCGCCGCCGGGCACTTCGTCCGGCGGCGCGAACCCCGCGCGGGCGGCGAAGCCGTCGTCGGTCGGGAAGGCGGCGGCGGCTTCGGCCGCGACGATCCGGGCGTCGTCCGTGCGGCCGAGGGCGTCGAGGAGGGCGATCCGCCGGCGCGGCACCTCCTTGCGAAAGCGCTTCGGCAGGCTGGACAGGATCGGCGAGGCGGCGATCTCGACCCCGAGCCGGGCGAGCCGGCGCTCGGCCTCGTCGATGCGGCCGGCGGCGGCGAGCGCCTCGGCCTCGACGAGGGCGGCGCCGGGGTCGCCGGAGAACGCCACGGCGGCGACGGCGGCGGGATCGACCGTCCGACCCGCGCCGAGGTCCAGGGCGAGGCGGGCGAGCGCGTGCCGGCGACCGGTGTCGCCGATCGGCAGGGCGAGGCCCTTGGCGACCGCTTCGGCGCCGATCGGGCGCACGAAGCCGGCGATGACCCGGCGTATCACGTTCAGCGAATAGAGGTGGTCGTGGACCTCGTGGCCGGAGGCCACGGTGGAGAGCCGCACCGCCGCAGGCAGGCCGATGTCGACGAGACGGGCGGCGACGCCGGCGTCGTAGGGGTCGTAGAGGCCGATCACGAGGTCGATCGTGCCGCGGCGCGGGGCGGCGAGCAGCGCGGAGAGGTCCGGCTCGCCGTCGACGGGCGCGAGGCCGGCCTCGGCGGAGCGGCCGCCGGGCTCGCCGACGGAGAAGTCGGGGGCGAAGGCGACGGCCTCGGCGTCCGGCCGGCGGGCGGCGGCAGACAGTGCGCCCCACGCGCCCATGCTGCTGCCGTAGAGCACGACGCGGGCCGGGCGGACGGCGTCGACGGCGCGGGCGATCGCGGCGTCGACGGCGGCTTCGGCGCCGCGGTACCACGCGTTGTCCGGCTGGTTCAGGAACAGGCAGGCGTGGGCGGTGCGCGCGAACAGCCGCGACAGCCCGAACCGGCCGGCGGGAACGCGGACCTGCGAGAACACCACGGCGAGGACGTCGGAGCCGCGCGCGGCGGTGGCGCGGGCCGTCACATCGGCGTCGGCGATCTCGAACAGCATGGCGGGCTCGGCGGTCGACAGGGTCCGATCTCGCTGTTGCGTCCGGCCGGGCTCTCGCCCAAACCGTCCGTGGGAGGTCCGCATGGACGATTCGACCGCCATACCCCGCCGCCTGCCCGTGGTCGACGTCCTGCGCGGCGTCGCCCTCGTGGCGATGATCGTCTACCACTTCTCCTGGGATCTCGCCTACCACCGCCTCGTCGACTGGGACGTCGCCGGCGACCCGGTCTGGCGCGACTTCGCGCGGACGATCGCGGCGAGCTTCCTCGCCATCTCCGGGCTGTCGCTGGTGCTCGCGCGCCGCGCCGGCGCCGACGCCGGCCGCTACGCCTTCCGGGTCGCCAAGATCGGCGCCGCGGCGGCGGCGGTGACCGCGGTGACCTACGCGATGTTCCCGGATTCCTTCGTCTTCTTCGGCATCCTGCACATGATCGCGACGGGCGCGATCCTCTCCGCGCCGCTGCTGGGCGCGCCGGCGATCGTGCCGGCCCTCCTCGCCGCCGCCGTGTCGTGGATCGCCGCGACCGTGACGCATCCGCTGTTCGACGCGCCGCTCCTGTGGTGGGTCGGGCTGTCGACGACGACGCCGGTCTCAAACGACTACGTGCCGGTGTTCCCGTGGCTGGCGCCGATGCTAGTCGGTGTCGCCGTCGGCCGGTTGGTCGCGACCGGGCGGATCCGGCTGCCGTCGGCGACGCCGACCGCGGCACCGCTGCGCGCGCTCGCGGCGGCGGGACGCTGGAGCCTCGTGGTCTATCTCGTGCACCAGCCGCTGCTGTTCGGCCTCGTCTCGGTGGCCGCGGGCGTGCTGCCGACCAGCCCCGCGGTGGAGCGGGCGCGCTTCGTCGGGGAGTGCCGGGCCGAATGCGTGCGCTGGGACGACCGGCCGGGCTATTGCGAGCGCTTCTGCGGCTGTGTCGCCTCGTCGCTCGACGGCACGAGCTACTTCTCGGTGCGCGGCGGCGATCCCGAACTCGGCACGCTGGTGGCGACGGCCGCCACCACATGCCGCACCGCCGAGGACGACGCCGGCGCGGAGGCGCCGGCGGAGTGAGCGCGGGATGCGCGGCGGGGGGAAAACCCCGCCCGCGCGCCGCAGCCGTCAGTCGGCCTTGCCGGCCTCGGCTTCCTCGCGGCGCTCCTGCGCCTTCAGCTCGTCGATGCGCGGCATCGACATCACCGAGTAGCCGCTGTCGACGAAGTGGATCTCGCCGGTGACGCCGCTCGAGAGGTCGGACAGCAGGTAGAGCGCGGAGCCGCCGACCTCCTCGATGGTGACGGTGCGCTTCAGCGGCGCGTTCTTCTTCTGGAAATTGTACATCAGGCGGGCGTCGGTGACGCCGGCGCCGGCCAGCGTGCGCACCGGGCCGGCGGAGATGGCGTTGACGCGGATGCCCTCGGCGCCGTAGTCGGCGGCGAGATAGCGCACCGAGCTCTCGAGCGCCGCCTTGGCGACGCCCATGACGTTGTAGTTCGGCATCACGCGCGTGGAGCCACCGTAGGTCAGCGTCAGGATCGAGCCGCCGTTCGGCATCAGCGCCGCCGCGCGCCGGGCCACCTCCGTGAAGGAGAAGCACGAGATCACCATGGTGCGGGTGAAGTTCTCGCGCGTGGTGTCGGCGTAGCGGCCCTTCAGCTCGTTCTTGTCGGAGAAGCCGATCGAGTGGACCAGGAAGTCGATGGAGCCCCAACGCTCGGCGAGCGCCGCGAAGGCCGCGTCGACGCTGGCGACGTCCTCGACGTCGCAGGGCACCATGAAGTCGGAGCCGACCTGCGCCGCCAGCGGCTTCAGCCGGCGCCCGAAGGCCTCGCCCTGGTAGGTGAAGGCGAGCTCCGCCCCCGCCCCGGCCAGCGCCTTGGCGATGCCCCAGGCGATGGAGTGGTCGTTGGCGACGCCCATGATGAGGCCGCGCTTGCCGGCCATGAGCCCGGTCATGTGGTTCTGCCCTGGATCTTGTCGGGGAAGGTGCAGCGCCGCGCGGGGATCACGCGGCGTAGCGCTGGAGGACGAGCGTGGCGTTGGTGCCGCCGAAGCCGAAGGAGTTCGACAGCACGGTGTCGATCCTGGCGTCGTCGATGCGCTCGCGCACGATCGGCATGTCGGCGAAGGCCGGGTCGATCTCCTCGATGTGGGCGCTCTCGGCGATGAAGCGGTTGTTCATCATCAGGAGCGAGTAGATCGCCTCCTGGACGCCTGTGGCGCCGAGCGAGTGGCCCGTCAGCGACTTGGTCGCCGAGATCGGCGGGCAGTTGTCGGCGCCGCCGAACACGGCGCGGATCGCCTCGATCTCCTTCTCGTCGCCGACCGGCGTCGAGGTGGCGTGCGGGTTGATGTAGTCGATCCGCTCCTTCACGGTCGAAAGCGCCTGCCGCATGCAGCGCACCGCGCCCTCGCCGGAGGGGGCGACCATGTCGTAGCCGTCGGACGTCGCGCCGTAGCCGACGATCTCGCCGTAGATGCGGGCGCCGCGGGCCTTGGCGTGCTCCAGCTCCTCGAGCACCAGCACGCCGGCGCCGCCGGCGATGACGAAGCCGTCGCGGTTCTTGTCGTAGGCGCGCGAGGCGGTCGAGGGGCGGTCGTTGTACTTGGACGACATCGCGCCCATGGCGTCGAACAGGACCGACAGGGTCCAGTCGAGATCCTCGCAGCCGCCGGCGAACATGACGTCCTGCTTGCCCCACTGGATCATCTCGGCGGCGTTGCCGATGCAGTGGTTGGAGGTCGCACAGGCCGAGGAGATCGAATAGTTGACGCCCTTGATCTTGAACCAGGTGGCGAGCGTCGCCGACGCGGTCGAGGACATCGCCTTCGGCACGGCGAAGGGACCGACGCGCTTCGGGCCCTTGTCGCGGGTGACGTCGGCGGCCTCGACGATGGCGCGGGTCGACGGGCCGCCCGAGCCCATGATGATACCCGTGCGCTCGTGCGAGATCTCGTTCGCCTCGAGGCCGGCGTCGCGGATCGCCTGATCCATCGCGACGTGGTTCCAGGCGGTGCCGCCGCCGTGGAAGCGCATGGCGCGACGGTCGAGCACCTCTTCCGGGTTCAGCGACGGACGGCCCTCGACCTGGCAGCGGAAGCCCTTCTCGGCATAGGCCGGGGCGGGGACGATGCCGGATTTCGCCTCGCGCAGCGACGCCAGCACCTCCTGGGTGTTGTTGCCGATGGACGACACGATGCCCATGCCGGTGACGACGACTCGTCTCATGGATGTTTCCTCGAGCTCCCGCGGAGTGTTGGCGACGCGCCCGCCGCCCACGGCCGCAAGCGGCGGCGCGGGCGCGGGGCCTCCACTCCGGATGCGCGGCCGGTCAGGCGGCCGGCGCGGTTTCCGTCTTGAACAGGCCGACGCGCAGGTCGGTCGCCTTGTAGATGGTCTCGCCGTCGGCCTTCAGCCAGCCGTCGGCGATGCCGAGCACCAGCTTGGAGCGCAGCACGCGCTTCAGGTCGACGCCGTACTCGACCAGCTTCACCGCCGGGGTGACCATGCCGGAGAACTTGACCTCGCCGACCGACAGGGCGCGGCCGCGGCCCGGCGAACCGGACCAGCCGAGGAAGAAGCCGAGCAGTTGCCAGAGCGCGTCGAGGCCGAGGCAGCCGGGCATCACCGGGTCGCCCTTGAAGTGGCAGGGGAAGAACCAGAGGTCCGGGCGGATCGCCAGCGTCGCGCGGATCAGGCCCTTGCCGTGCTCGCCGCCCTCTTCGGAGATCTCCGAGATGCGGTCGAACATCAGCATGGGCGGCAGCGGCAGCTGGGCGTTGCCCTGGCCGAACATCTCGCCCCGCCCACAGGAGAGCAGATCCTCGTATTCGAAACTCGACCGTCGACCGTCCATACCGTTGCCGTCGCCTCTCGTGTGGTCCGGACGGCCCCGCGCCATGCGATCGAGGATCCGCCCCGGACGAACCGGCAGATGTCCTAGCACAGCCGGCCCCTCATCGAAAGCCGCAGCCTTGCGGAGATTTCGCGAGGGACGCGCCGGGATTCCACGCGCCGGGGGCCGGCTTGCGAGGGCGCGTCGGCATCCCTATTATCCACCGGATGCGAGGTGCGGGATTTCGCCGGCGCGGCCGCCGGCCGTTCCCGCGTGCCGCCGGGGACGTCGAGAGGGCCATGTCGGACGGGTCGGTTCAGAACTGGAGCGCGCGGCGGACGCGCCGTGCCGCCGCCGGTCGCGACGGCGACCGGCCCGTGGTGCGCTCGCTGCTCCAGGACGCCGGCCTCCGGCCGACGCGCCAGCGCGTCGCGCTCGGCGAGATCCTCTACGGTCGCGGCCATCGTCACGTCAGCGCCGAGCAGCTGCACGAGGAGGCGCTGGCCGCCGACGTGCCGGTGTCGCTGGCCACCGTCTACAACACCCTGCACCAGTTTACCGAGGCCGGCCTCCTGCGCGAGGTCGCGGTCGAGGGCACCAAGACCTATTTCGACACCAACGTCGGCCACCACCACCATTACTACGTCGAGGGCGAGAACCGGGTGTTCGACATCCCCGGCGACGGCGTCCCGGTCGGCGAGGTGCCCGTGCTGCCCGAGGGCATGGAGATCGTGCGCGTCGACGTGGTGGTGCGGCTCAGGCCGAAACGCTCCTGAGGGACGCGGCGCGCCCCGCATCCGTGCGAACACGGATGACGCGGGGCGCGGCCGGCGAATCCGGCGGCGGCGCCGGTCCCGTGAGGGGGGTGACTCGGTCGAAGGTGTCGTTCGACTGATCGACCTCAGTCGAAGGTCTCGTCGGGGTAGACGCCCCAGAGCTGCGGCTGCGGGATCCAGCCGGCGAAGCCCTTGCCGGCGAGCCGGCACCACTTGCCGTCGCATTCCTTGACCACCGCCTGGACGCCCGGCTCGAGTTCGGCGGTCTTCGCCGCCGTCTCGTCGGCGGTGGCGTGGATCGGGATCGGCGTCTTCGACTTGTCCCAGGGTGCGACCAGCGCGGTGCGGGTGCCGGAGAGCAGGCTGTGGAACACCCAGCCCTCGCCGCCCTCGAAGTCGCGGATCCGGCGCCAGTTCTCGAATTCCTGGGTGATTTCGACCGGCAGGCCGGAGCGGACGTAGCGCCAGACCACGTCCTGCTCGCGGCTCGGGCCGCGGCGGACGTTGACCGCGTCCGACTTCAGGCTGACGAAGCGCGGCACCGGCAGGCCGCTGGCGCCGGTCCGGACGGACTGGGCCTGCGAGACGGCGGTGCCGGCGAGGACGACGGCGACGGCGGCGAGCGCCGCGACGCGGCTGAGGGCGGTTCTGATCGTCATGACGGTGGTCGCAATCGCGGAACTTCGTGGCCGCAGCGAGGCCGCGGCGTCGTCGGCGGGGCCGGGTGCCGCACCCTGCGGGCGCGTCTTTCGGAGCGTTTGTGTTTGCCCTTGCATCTGCTACGAAAACATCCGACGGAACGCCGGACCGGACCCCGTGCGCCTCAGGGCGCATCCTCCGACCGGCAGGGTTAAGGACTTGTCAACGTCGGCCGCCCCTTCCCGGGCGGGACGTGCGAGGCGGTGCGACATGGCTCGGAAGAAGCCCCTTGTGGTGGTGACGCGCAGGCTCCCCGACGTCGTCGAGACGCGGATGCGCGAGTTGTTCGAAACGCGGCTCAACACCGAGGATCGGCCGCTGACGCAGGCCGAACTCGTCGAGGCGGTCAAGACCGCCGACGTGCTGGTGCCGACGGTGACCGACCGGATCGACGCCGGCGTGCTGTCGCAGGCCGGTCCCAACCTGCGCCTCGTCGCCAACTTCGGCAACGGCGTCGACAACATCGACGTCGACACCGCGACGGCGCGCGGCATCACCGTCACCAACACGCCCGGCGTCCTCACCGAGGACACCGCCGACATGACGATGGCGCTGATCCTGTCGGTGCCGCGCCGGCTCGCCGAGGGCATCGCGGTGATCGAGAAGGGCGAGTGGCACGGCTGGTCGCCGACCTGGATGCTCGGCCACCGCATCTCCGGCAAGCGCCTCGGCATCATCGGCATGGGCCGGATCGGCCAGGCGGTGGCGCGGCGCGCGCTCGCCTTCGGCATGTCGATCCACTACCACAACCGCCGCCGGCTCGGCGCCGAGGTCGAGGAGCGGCTGGAGGCGACGTGGTGGGAGAGCCTCGACCAGATGCTCGCCCGCATGGACGTCATCTCGGTGCACTGCCCGCATACGCCGGGCACCTACCACCTCCTGTCGGCGCGCCGGCTGAAGCTGATGAAGAAGGACGCCTATCTCGTCAACACCGCGCGCGGCGAGGTGGTCGACGAGAACGCGCTCGCCCGCATGCTGGAGGCCGGTGACCTCGCCGGCGCCGGGCTCGACGTGTTCGAGCACGAGCCGGCGGTCAACCCGAAGCTCGCCAAGGCGCCGAACGTCGTCCTGCTGCCGCACATGGGCTCGGCCACCATCGAGGGCCGAGTCGACATGGGCGAGAAGGTCATCATCAACATCAAGACCTTCATGGACGGCCACCGGCCGCCGGACCGCGTCCTGCCGTCGATGCTGTGAGACGGCTCCCGCGAGAGCGGGGTTCGCCGCGCCGTCGCACCGGTTGACCGGCGGAGCGCGCGGCGGCCCTTTCGGGACGGGTCCCGGGCGACCGGGACCGCTGGCTCGGCCGGGCGCGCCGGTGGGGCCTCCACGTCGAGCCGCGGCCGAAGAGCGCGACGCGCTTCATCCTTCGTCAAGGATGCCGCGATCCGACCGACACGCGACGCACCGCGGGGGCGGCGAGTCGGCGATCACATTCACGGATTTGCAAGGCGGCCACCGCGAGGGTCGATGGATCGATTCCCGGGATCCGCGACGATGTCCGCTCTTTCCGCCGTTCTCAGCGCCGTGCGTGCCGCCGTCGTCCGCCTCCGGCACGGCCGTCCCGACGGCAACGTGATCCTGGCCTTCGCGTTGTGCCTCGGGCTCGTCGCCGCCGCGTCCGGTTCTGCAATCGATTACGGGCGCGCGGCGATGGCGCGGACGAAACTGCAGGCGGCGGTCGACGGCGCGGTCATCGCCGGCGCGAAGGACACGTCGACGGCATGGTCGGCGTCGGCGACGAACGCGCTGCTGGTCCAGTACGCGCCGGCCGAGGCGGGCGGCATCGCCAGCGATTTCGCCAAGGCGACCGACGGGACGGTGACGGGAACGGCGTCGCAGTCCGTGCCGACGGCGTTCATGGGGCTCTTCCAGGTGGCGTCGATCACGATCTCGGTGTCGTCGCGGGCCAAGCTCGTCACGACCGGCAGCCGGGTGTGCGTGCTCCTGAAGAGCACGGCCGCGCAGGCGTTGACCGTGAACTCGGGCGCCAACGTGACCGCGCCGAACTGCGAGGTGCACGTCGCCTCGGCCGCCTCGCCGGCGGTGATCTTCAACGCCTCGACCACGCTGTCGACCAAGCGGATCTGCATCGCCGGCGCCGCCGTGATCGACAACGGCGGCACGCATCCGAACGTGGTGAAGTCCTGCACCACGGTGACGGACCCGTTCGCGGGCACCCTGCCGGCACCGCCGTCGACGACCTGCCAGTACAACGGCGGCAACTGGAACGGCGGCACGGCCAGCCTGACGCCAGGGGTCTATTGCGGTTGGTACAATTTCAACGGTGCCCCGACGGTGAGCTTCGCGCCGGGCGTCTACGTGATCAAGGGCGGCGGCATGAACGTCAACGGCGGCACGTGGACGGGGTCCGGGGTGACGTTCTACTTCGACGATTCCTCGGTCATCCAGTTCAATTCGGCCGTCAAGGCGACGCTGAAGGCGCCGACGACGGGCACCTACGCCGGCATCCTGTTCTACGAGAAGGCGGGCCTCGGCCAGTCGAACTTCGTGTTCGACGACAGCCTCGGCCACGACCTCGACGGCCTGATGTGGCTGCCGAGCCGGAACGTGACCTTCAACAGCGGGTCGCAGGTCGCGGCCGACAAGCTGACGATGGTGTTCAACACGCTGATCCTGAACAGCATGACCTGGGCGATCGACCTCTCGACCACGAAGGGCATGACCACGACCGGCGCCGTCGCGGGCTCCGGCGGGTCGGGGGGCGTCCATCTGCTGCAGTGAGGGTGACGCGCGGCCATGTCCGTGCCGGTCGATCGCGGTCCCGAGCCTAGAGAGCCACGATCGCCGCGTCGCCGCCGAGGGCGGTGAAGGCGGCGGGGTCGGTGCCGGTCATGAAGCTCTGTCCGCCGTCGCGGTCGAGGCGGGCGAACAGGGCCGCGCGGCGGCCGGGGTCGAGATGAGCCGCGACCTCGTCGAGCAGCAGGATCGGGGTGATTCCGGTCTGCTCGGCGACGAGGCGGGCCTGCGCCAGCACCAGCGCGATCAAGAGCGCCTTCTGCTCGCCGGTCGAGGACAGCTCCGCCGGCATCGCCTTGGCGGCGTGGTGGACCCGGAGGTCGGCGCGCTGCGGCCCGGTCAGGGTGCGGCCGGCGGCACGGTCGCGCGAGCGCGCCGCGGCGAGGTCGGTGCGGTACCAGTCCTCGACGTCGGAAGCGGAGGCGGCCTCGAGCGCGGCTTCCACGTCGCCCTCGAGGGCGAGGCGGGCGGCGGGGAAGGCGTCGTCGGCGCCGCCGGCGTCGATCAGGCGGACGAGGCAGCCGACCGCCTCGCGCCGGGCCGCCGCGACCGCGACGCCGAGGGCGGCGGTCTCGGTCTCGACGGCGTCGAGCCAGGCGGGATCGGTACGGTGGTCCTCGAGCAGGCGGTTGCGCCGCGTGAGGGCCTGCTCGAAGGCGGCGACCCGGCGGCCGTGGGCGGGATCGAGCGCCAGCACCAGTCGGTCGAGGAAGCGGCGGCGGTCGCTGGCGGGGCCGGTGAACAGGCCGTCCATCGCCGGTGTCAGCCAGAGCACGCGGGCGTGGTCGGAGAGGGCGTCCATCGATCGCGCCGGCTCGCCGTCGATGCGGACCTGCCGGCCGGCCTCGCCGGGCACGAGGCCGGTGCCGATCCGCACGGGGCCGAGCGCGCCCTCGATCTCGGCCGAGACCGAGAAACCGCCGGCGCCGCCGATACGGGCGATCTCGGCGAGGGTGGCCCGGCGCAGGCCGCGGCCCGGCGACAGCAGCGACAGCGCCTCCAGCACGTTGGTCTTGCCGGCGCCGTTGTCGCCGACTAGCGCCACCGAGCGCCGCCCGAAGACGAAGCGACGCGCGGCGTGGCTGCGAAAGTCGGTCAGTGCCAGCGCGGTGACGAAGACCCGCGCCGTCCGGTCCGGGTCGGTCATGGCGGCGGCCGTGGAAGCTGCGGCGGCGCCCGTCACACCCGCATCGGCATCAGGACGTAGAGCGTGTCGCCGTCGCCGACGTCCTGGATCAGGGTCGGCGAGCCGGGGTCGGCGAGGCGGAACACGGCGGTCTCGCCGGTGAGCTGGGCGGTGATGTCGAGCAGGTAGCGGGCGTTGAAGCCGATGTCGAGCGGCTCGGCGTCGTATTCGACCACGAGTTCCTCGGTGGCCGAGCCGGAATCCGGGTTGACCACGGTGAGCACCATCTTGCCGGCGGTCAGCGTGAGCTTCACCGCGCGGCCGCGCTCGGAGGAGATGGTGGAGACGCGGTCGACCGCCTCGGCGAACTCCGCGCGGTCGGCCCGGAGCTCCTTGTCGTTGCCCTGCGGGATGACGCGGCCGTAGTCCGGGAAGGTGCCGTCGATCAGCTTGGAGGTCAGCACGACGTCGCCGACGGTGAAGCGGATCTTGGCGTCCGACAGCTCGACGCCGACGTCGAGGTCGGGGTTCTCGAGCAGGCGCTGGATCTCGCCGACGGTCTTGCGCGGCACGATGATGCCCGGCATGCCCGCGGCCCCGTCCGGCGCCGGCACGTCGGCGCGGGCGAGGCGGTGGCCGTCGGTGGCGACGGCGCGGAAGCGGCGCCCGCCGGGACCCTCGACCGTGTGCAGGAAGATGCCGTTCAGGTAGTAGCGAATCTCCTCGTTGGAGATCGCGAACTGGGTGCGCTCGATCAGCGTCTTCAGGGAGGACGCCTTCAGCGTGAAGCGGTGGCTGAGCTCGCCGACGGTGATGTCGGGAAAGTCGCTCTCCGGCAGCATCTGCAGCGAGAAGCGCGAGCGGCCGGAGGTGATGGCGAGGGTGGCGCCGTCGGACGAGGTCTCGAGGCCGACCTGCGAGCCCTCGGGCAGCTTGCGGACGATGTCGTAGAACATGTGCGCCGGCACGGTGGTGGCGCCGGGGCGCTCGACCATGGCCGGGACGGTCTCCTGCGCCTCGAGGTCGAGGTCGGTCGCCTTCAGCTTCAGCGCGCCGGCGTCGGTGCGCACCAGCACGTTCGACAGGATGGGGATGGTGTTGCGGCGCTCGACGACCCGGTGGACGTGGGTCAGCGACTTCAACAGTTCGGAGCGCTCGAGCGTCACGCGCATGGGTCATCCCGTGGGGCGGGAAGGGACGGCCGACCGGGAAGGCGAGGATACGCGGAACGGTAGGCCGGCCCCTCGTGATCGGATCAGGGCGGCCCCGCGGTCTCTCGCGAGGGCCGCAGGGACAGGCACTTTACGGGGTTCGGCCGACAACGCAAGACCGTGACGCCACGAAGCGGCACGGCGCGGTCCATACACGGCGATCCACCGGAGACCTCGTGGTTTTCGACAGGATGTCAACAGGCGCGCGGGAGGCATGTCCCCGGGAACGGCCGGTGGACATCCCGGTGGAAACCACCGGGGATGCGTCGTGGACAAGGTCGTGGACGGGCGGTGGACGGCACCCGGAAGCCGGGCGCCCGTCGGCGGCGCGGATCAGGCGTCGAGCATGCGCTTCAGCACGTCGATCTCCTGGGCGAGCGCCTCGTCGTGACCGACGAGATCCTCGACCTTGCGCACGGCGTGCAGGACGGTGGTGTGGTCGCGCCCGCCGAAGCGGCGGCCGATCTCCGGCAGCGAGCGGGGCGTCATGGTCTTGGCGAGATACATGGCGATCTGACGCGGCCAGACGATCGAGCGCGTCCGCCGCGAGGACAGGAGGTCCTGCTTGGAGACGTTGTAGTGCTTGGCGACGACGCGCTGGATGTCCTCGATCTTGACGCGGCGTCCGTCGGCGACGCGGATCAGGTCCTTCAGCGTGGTCTCGGCGAGGGCGAGCGTCACCGACAGCCCGGTCAGCTGGTTGTGGCCGACGAGGCGGGTGACCGCGCCTTCGAGGTCGCGCCCCGAGGAGGTGACGTTGCGGGCGATGAAGTCGACGACGTCGTCCGGCACGGCGAAGGCCGGCGCCTGCTCGCGGGCGAGGGCGATGCGACGCTCGACGATGGCGCGGCGCAGGGCGAGGTCCGGCACGCCGATCTCGACCAGGAGGCCGCCGGCGAGGCGCGAGCGCACCCGCTCGTCGAGGGTCTCGAGTTCGACCGGCGGGCGGTCGGCGGCGACGACGACCTGACGGGCGCCGTCGATCAGCGAATTCACGGTGTGGCAGAATTCCTGCTGGATCTGCTTGCCGTGCAGGAACTGCATGTCGTCGATGATCAGGAGGTCGATGGTGCGCAGCGCCTCCTTGAAGGCGATCGCCGACTGGGTCTGCAGCGCGTGGACGAAGCGGTACATGAAGTGCTCGGCGGTGAGGTAGAGCACCTTCACGCCGGGGCGGGCCGCCTTCAGCTCGTGGCAGATCGCCTGCAGCAGGTGGGTCTTGCCCTGGCCGACCGCGGAATGGACGTAGAGCGGGTTGAACTTGACGCCGCCGGCGCCCGGTCCGTCGACGATCTGGCGCGCGGCCGCGAGGGCGAAGCGGTTGGCCGAGCCCTCGACGAAGGTCGCGAATGTGTAGCGCGGGTCGAGCGGCGAGGAGATGTCGTCGAAGGGCGAGGCGGCGGCCTCGGCCGGTGCGGCGGCGGCCGGCGCAGGGGCGGCGGGACGGGCCGGCTCGCGGCGCGGCTCGGCGCCGACGCGGATGGTGGAGCGGGCGATCGAGGCGATCGGGCCGGCGGCGGGCGCGGCGAAGCGGGCCGGGGTCTCGACGCGGGCGCGGATGGCGCTGCGGACGGCGACCTCGATCTTGCGCACGGACTCGTTCTCGTTCTGCCAGAGGCTCGTGAGCTTGTCGCGGTAGTGGGTCGCGATCCAGGACTTCAGGAACCGGCTCGGCACCGACAGAACCACGGTGCCGCCGTCGATGCCCTCGAGGTTCATGTTGGCGAACCAGCAGGAGAACACCTCCTCGCCGAGTTCGGCCTTGAGCCGGCCGAGAACCCGGGTCCAGGCATCGCGGTGCCGTGGCTTGTCCTTGTCGCCGAAGTCCGCGTCCAGCATGGGTGCCTCCTGAAACCTGTCGGGCCGGTCCGCCGCCGCGTCGGCCGTGTCACGTGCTCATGTCGGGGAACGGCGACGCGGAACGTCGCCTCAGCGGCGCCCGGGCGGGCGCCGACGGGTGTTGTCCTGAATTGTCGATGGTGGTGGTCAGGCGCCGGGGTCGCGGGTCCAGGGCAGGCCCTTGGCCTGCCACCCGTCGACGCTGCCGCGCCGTCCGTCGGGCCCGGGCGGACCCTCGAAGCCGCCGGCGACGTTGTAGGCGGCGCCGTAGCCGTGGGCCGTGGCCGCCATGGCGGCCGACTGGCTGCGCGCGCCGGAGCGGCACAGGAAATAGACCGGGGCGTCGCGGTCGAGGCCACGGGCGGCGACCGCCGCGTCCAGCATCTCGAGGAAGGCCGGGTTGACCGCCATGGTCGGGGCGGTCTGCCACTCGAGAAAGACCGGCGCGCGGCCGATCGCGGTGAGATCCGGCACGCCGACGGTCCGCCACTCCATGTCCGTGCGCACGTCGACCAGCAGGGCCCCGGGCTCGTCGCCGAGGATGCGCCAGACGTCCGTCACGTCGATATCGCCCGCGTAAGCAGCCATGGCTCGTCGCAAACCTTCCCTCTGCCGCACTCCCGATGAGAAGTGGCGGCGCCCCGGACCTCGAACTTCACTAGATGCCGGATCGACGTCGGCGGGCGACATAGGCCCTGTCGACTGCGCTCCGTGGCGGCAAGAGTAGGTCTCTCTTTACTGGGCGTTCCTTTATTTTTTCTTGGAACGACTTCGACCCTGCACTCTTCTCGCTTGCTTTCCTCGGGATCGTCTTGGCCGTCACCGAGGATGGGTTGACCATACACAGGGGGGGTCCGACCGGCAAGACGGGATTCGCCGGTCCGCGTTAACCCGATTTTAAACCGTGGCGGGTCGGGGCGGGCGATCACGGGCGGGTGATTTGGAAAGGCTTGGGATTGCTCCATTTTCAAAATTTGAATGGCCGGCGAAGCAATTCCCGCCACGCTTTCGCCACCCTCCGATTCGATCGATCACCCCGTCAAATGCCGTCGCGTCAAGGGTGGGCCCGCAGGGCACGTATCCGTAACTTGTTGATTCACAGATTAATTTCCTGCCATGCGGCGGAGCGTTCCCGGCGCGTCCGATTTCGCGGGCGCACCCGCGAAAATGCGAAGACCCGGCACGGGGGCCGGGTCTTCGGACACGAAATGGACAAGGTTCGCTCGGCTCCGGCCCGCGGGCCGGCGACGGCTCAGACGCCGAGCGACTTCACGCGCTGGGCGAGCCGCGACACCTTCCGCGAGGCGGTGTTCTTGTGAACGATGCCCTTGGAGGCGGCGCGCATGATCTCGGGCTCGGCCGACTTCAGCGCGGCCGTCGCGGCGGCCTGGTCGCCGGAGGCGAGCGCCTCCTCGACCTTGCGGACGAAGGTCCGCATGCGGCTGCGGCGAGCCTTGTTGACCTCGGTGCGAGCCGCGATCTTGCGGGTCGCCTTCTTGGCCGACGGCGTATTGGCCATGGACGAGACTTCCTTCTACCGGGCGTACCGGATGTCGCTGGAGCCGCTTCCGACCGCGACGGCTCCCCGGGGGATTTCCCTGGAACCACGATGGGCGGCGCGACAATGATCGATGGTCGGCGGGCGAGTGCCCACCGTCTCCGTTCGGGCGGTGCTTATAAACGCAGGACCCGGCCCCGTCAACGCCGGCCCGGCCGAATTTCGCGGCGGGCCGCGGCCCCGCCCCGCGCCGGCTGGCAGACCGGGCAGTGGAAGGTGGAGCGACCGGTCTGGACGATCCGCTCCACCGTGCCGCCGCAGCCCGGCCGGGCGCAGGGCTCGCCGGCGCGGTCGTAGACGGCGAAGCGGTGCTGGAAATAGCCGAGCGAGCCGTCGGTGCGGACGTGGTCGCGCAGCGACGAGCCGCCGGCCTCGATCGCCTCGGCGATCACCGCGACGATCGCCTCGACGAGGCGGCGGGTCTCGGCGGTCGGCCCGCCGTCGGCGCCGACGATCGAGCCGGCGGCGCGCAGCGGCGACAGGCCGGAGCGCCACAGCGCCTCGCAGACGTAGATGTTGCCGAGGCCGGCGATCACGCTCTGGTCCAGGAGGGCGGCCTTGAGGCTGGTGGCGCGGCCGGCGAAGGCGGCGGCGAGGTGCTCGGGCGACAGCGCGTTGCCGGTCGGCTCGACGCCGAGGTCGCGGAAGCGCGGGTGGACGTCGAGGTCGGCGCGGGCGGCGAGGTCCATGAAGCCGAAGCGGCGGGGGTCGTTGTAGACGACGCGCGCGCCCGAAGAGAGCTCGATGGCGACGTGGTCGTGGGCGGCGCTCTTGCCGCGCGGGTGGTGGAAGGGGGCGGACAAGTCCGCCCTGGGCGAGGCCGGGTCCCCCCCGGGGGAGGCCGCCTCGACCCGGAAGGAGCCGGACATGCCGAGGTGCATCACCAGCACGGCGCCGTCGTCGAGGTCGGCGCAGAGATACTTGGCGCGCCGGCCGAGGGCGACGAGGCGGCGGCCCTCGATGCGCTCGGCGAAGCGGTCGGGGAAGGGAAAGCGCAGGTCCGGCCGGGCGAGGCGGACGTGTTCCACCACGGCCCCCTCCATCGCGGGGGCGAGGCCGCGGCGGACCGTCTCGACTTCGGGCAGTTCGGGCATCGCTCTCCCGGGGTGCGGATCGCCGCCGTTTCGGACGCGGCGGAACATAGCGCGGGGCCATGGCTTCCGCTATGGTCCGGCCGCGCCGGGCGACCGGCGGTCCGATCCCCCCGGCCCTCCCCGGAGACCCCACGATGTCCGACGCCCCGTCCGCCTCCTTCGGCTTCCGCGACGTGACCCTCGACGCGAAGCAGGACATGGTCGACGAGGTGTTCCACCGGGTGGCGAGCCGCTACGACGTCATGAACGACGTCATGTCGGCCGGGCTGCACCGGGTCTGGAAGGACGCGATGGTGTCGCGCCTCGCCCCGCCGCGCTCCGGCCGCCGGCCGTTCGAGGTGGTCGACGTCGCCGGCGGCACCGGCGACATCGCCTTCCGCATCGTCGAGCGCTCGGACGGCAAGGCCCGCGTCACGGTCGCCGACATCAACGCGTCCATGCTCGGCGTCGGCCGCGAGCGGGCGGAGAAGCGCGGCATCCGCACCGTCGACTTCGTCGAGGCCAACGCCGAGGCGCTGCCGTTCGAGGACGGCCGCTTCGACGCCTACACCATCGCCTTCGGGATCCGGAACGTGCCGCGGATCGACGTGGCGCTGTCGGAGGCGTACCGGGTGCTGAAGCCGGGCGGGCGCTTCCTCTGCCTCGAGTTCTCCGCGGTCGACGTGCCGCTGGTCGACAAGGTCTACGACCTCTATTCCTTCAACGTGATCCCGGTGATGGGCCGCCTCGTCGCCAAGGACGAGGACAGCTACCGCTATCTCGTCGAATCGATCCGCCGCTTCCCCAACCAGGAGCGCTTCAAGGCGATGATCGAGGATGCCGGCTTCAGCCGCGTGACCTACACCAACCTGACGATGGGCGTCGCGGCGCTGCACGTCGGCGTCAAGATCTGAGCGGGCGGAGCGCGGGCCTCGAGATGGCGACGGGCGACCTCTTCCGCTTGGCGCGGGCCGGCTGGGTGCTGGCGCGCGAGGGCGTGCTCACGGCCCTGCCGTTCCCCGAGCCGATCCCGCTGCCGGTGCGCGTCGTCCTCGCGCTCGCCCGCCTCGTCGAGCGCCGGCCGGCGCCCGGCGACAGCGACGCGGGGCGGCTGACCCGGGCGCTCAACCGGCTCGGGCCGTCCTACGTCAAGCTCGGCCAGTTCCTCGCCACCCGGCCCGACGTGGTCGGCCGCAAGATGGCCGACGACCTCACCGCGCTGCAGGACAACGTGCCCGCCTTCGGCGAGGCGGTGGCGCGCGAGGAGATCCTGCTCGCCTTCGGCCGGCCGGTGGAGGAGGTGTTCACCGAATTCGGCCCGCCGATCGCGGCCGCCTCGATCGCGCAGGTGCACCGCGCCGCCGTCGTGGACCGGGTCACGGGCGAGACGCGGGCGGTCGCGGTCAAGGTGCTGCGGCCGGGGGTCGCCCGGCGCTTCGCGCGCGACCTCGGCGGCTTCTACGTCGCGGCGCGGACGATCGAGCGTTGGGTGCCGTCGGCGCGGCGGCTGAAGCCGCTCGCGGTGGTCGACACGCTGGCGCGCTCGGTGGCGCTCGAGATGGACCTCCGCCTCGAGGCGGCGGCGCTGTCCGAGATGGCCGAGAACATCGCCGCCGACGAGGGCTTCCGGGTCCCGGCGGTCGACTGGGAACGCTCGGCCAAGACCGTGCTGACCATGGAGTGGATCGAGGGCCGCAAGCTCTCCGACGTCGCCGGCATCGCCGCCGACGGCCACGACCTGGTGCAACTGTCGGCGCGGCTGATCCAGTCGTTCCTGCGCCACGCGGTGCGCGACGGCTTCTTCCACGCCGACATGCACCAGGGCAACCTGTTCGTCGACGCCGACGGCACCATCGTCGCGGTCGACTTCGGCATCATGGGCCGGCTCGGCGTCAAGGAGCGGCGCTTCCTCGCCGAGATCCTCTACGGCTTCATCCGCCGCGACTACCGCCGCGTCGCCGAGGTGCATTTCGAGGCCGGCTACGTGCCGGCGCACCACGACGTCGCCAGCTTCGCCCAGGCGCTCCGCGCGATCGGCGAGCCGCTGCAGGGCCACACCGCCTCCGAGATCTCGATGGCGCGGCTCCTGACCCAGCTGTTCGAGGTCACCGAGCTGTTCGACATGCAGACGCGCCCGGAGCTGATCATGCTCCAGAAGACCATGGTGGTGGTCGAGGGCGTCGCCCGCACGCTCGACCCGGCGCTCGACATGTGGCGCACCGCCGAGCCGGCGGTCGGCGACTGGGTGGTGCGCAACCTCGGCCCGGTCGGACGGATCGAGGACGCCGCCGCGTCGCTGCGCGACGTCGTCGCCCTGATCGGCCGGCTGCCGCAGATCGCCGCCGACCTCGACGCCGCCGCGGCGACCGCGCTCGAGCGCAACCGCACCGAAGAGAGCCGCCGGCGCTCGACCGACCGGCTGGTGGTGCCGGCCTGGATCGCCGCCGGCGCGCTGGTGGCGGCGGCGGTCGCGCTCATCTGGTGAGGCGGCCGGGCTCGTCGCCGGTGGCGACGTCGAAGCCCTCGTCGGCCCAGCCCGTGACGCCCCCGATCATGATCTTGACCGGGCGACCCTGGCGGGCGAGCCGCAGCGCCGCGCGGTCGGCGCCGTTGCAGTGCGGGCCCGCGCAATAGACCACGAAGACGGTGTCGTCCGGCCACTCGGCCATCCTGCGCTCGGTCATCTTGCCGTGCGGCAGCCCGAGCGCGCCCGGCACGTGGCCGGCGCGGTAGAGCGCCGGACCGCGGACGTCGACGAGCACGAAGTCCGGACCGTCGGCGCGCAGGAGGGCGGCGTGGACGTCGGAGCAGTCGGTCTCGAAGGCGAGCCGCGCGGCGAAATGCGCGGCGGCGAGCTCGGACGGGGCGGGCGGGATCTCGGTGACGGGGCTCGGCATCGGGGTTTCCTCGGCAGATGGTCGGGACGGCCGGAGCTTGCGCCGGGCGGCGGATCGGGCAAACTGGCCACCATGACGACGAGCGTCGAAATCGCGCCAAACCCGCACGCCACCCTGGCGACGGACGCCGCGCCGGCGGGACCGCTGGTGGTGGTGCTCGCCTACGACGGGCTCTGCACCTTCGAGTTCGGCGTCGCCTGCGAGATGTTCGCGCTGCCGCGGCCGGAGATGGGGCCGGGCTGGTACCGCTACCGCGTCGCCGCGGTCGAACCGGGGCCGCTGCGGGCCGCGGGCGGACTGACCGTCGCGGTCGAGGCCGGGCTGGAGGCGCTCGCCGAGGCGCACACGATCGTGGTGCCGGGCTGGCGCGGCATCGACGCGCCGGTGCCCGCGGCGTTGACGGCCGCGCTGGTCGCGGCGCGGGCGCGCGGGGCGCGGGTGATGTCGCTCTGCTCCGGCATCGCGGTGCTCGCCGCCGCGGGCCTGCTCGACGGCCGCCGCGCCACGACGCACTGGCGGTACGCCGCGGCGGTCGCCGCACGCCATCCGGCCGTGACGGTCGACGCCGACGTGCTCTACGTCGACGCCGGCGGCGTGCTGACGGCGGCCGGCAGCGCGGCCGGCATCGACCTCTGCCTGCACGTGATCCGCTCCGACTTCGGCGTCGAGGCGGCGAACCGGGTGGCGCGACGCCTCGTGGTGCCGCCGCACCGCGAGGGCGGTCAGGCGCAATTCGTGGAAGCGCCGGTGCCGCGGGAGCGGGAGGGCGCGCGGCTCGGCGCGCTGATCGACCACCTGCGTGCCGCCCTCGCCGAGGACCACGACCTCGCCTCGATGGCGGCGCGGGCCGGGATGAGCGTGCGCACCTTCCAGCGCCG
Organism: Oharaeibacter diazotrophicus; assembly: GCF_004362745.1. Classification (NCBI taxonomy): domain Bacteria; kingdom Pseudomonadati; phylum Pseudomonadota; class Alphaproteobacteria; order Hyphomicrobiales; family Pleomorphomonadaceae; genus Oharaeibacter; species Oharaeibacter diazotrophicus. Next base: position 224,051 of record NZ_SNXY01000011.1, read on the forward strand.
CTTCGAGGCGGCCACCGGCTCCCCGCCCGGGGCGTGGCTGGTCGCCGAACGGGTGCGGCGGGCGCGCGAGCTCCTGGAGAGCCGGCCGACGATCGCGCTCGACGACGTCGCCGCGGCCTGCGGCTTCGCGGACGCCGCGGCGCTGCGCCACCATTTCCGCACGCGGCTCGGGACCAGCCCGACGGCTTACCGGCGGCTGTTCGCGCCCTGATCCGGGATCAGCCGCGCGGCGGGATCGTGATGCCTTCGGCGGCGGCGAGGTCGGCGAGGCGGACCGACGGGCGGGGCCCGACGTGGCCGATCACCTCCGAACCGGCGAGGCAGCCGAGGCGGACGGCGGTCGAAAGGTCGAGGCCGCGGGTGAGGCCGACGAGGAAGCCGGCGGCGAACTGGTCGCCGGCGCCGGTCAGGTCCTCGATGCGATCGACGGCGGTGGCCGGGGCCCTGGCGGTCTCGTCGCCGCGGACCGCGAGGGCGCCGTCGCCGCCGAGCGTCACCGCCGCGAGGGCGCAGTCGGTGCGGATGGCGGCGACCGCCGAGGCGAGATCCGACGTCTCGTAGAGCGCGTGGATCTCCTCCTTGTTGGCGAAGACGACGTCGACCGTGCCCGAGCGCATCAGCTCGAGGAACTCGCCGCGCCAGCGGTCGACGCAGAAGCTGTCCGACAGGGTGATCGCGACCTTGCGGCCGTTGGCGTGGGCGATCGCCGCGGCCTTGCGGAAGGCCTCCTTGGCGGCCGGGGGATCCCAGAGATAGCCCTCGAGATAGGTGACCTCGGCGGCCGCGACCACGGCGGGGTCGATGTCGTCGACCGTCAGCGCGTGGCAGGCGCCGAGATAGGTGTTCATGGTGCGCTCGCCGTCCGGTGTGATCAGGATGGTCGAGCGCGCGGTCGGCGCGCCGCCCTCGAGCGGCACGGTCGCGAAGTGGACGCCGAGGGCGCGGATGTCGTGGGTGAAGATGCGGCCGAGTTCGTCGGTGGCGACCTTGCCGACATAGGCGGCGCGGCCGCCGAGCGAGGCGACGCCGGCGGCGGTGTTGCCGGCCGAGCCGCCCGAGGCCTCGATCGCCGGGCCGATCATGTCGTAGAGCCGATCGGCCTCGGCGGCGTCGATCAGGCGCATCATGCCCTTGGTGACGCCGAGGCGGACGAGCAGGTCGTCCTCCGCGCGGGCGAGGATGTCGACGATCGCGTTGCCGATCGCCAGCACGTCGAATTCGCTTGCCGCCATTCCGATCCGGTTCCCGCCCGATCGGGCGCCGCCCCTCGCAACGCGAGGCCGCCACGCCCATATGACACCTCCACGAACCCCGCCAGGCCCCGCCCATGCTCGCCCAAGCCGTCCGCGCCGTCCGCGCCTTCTCCGAGATCGCCTCGCCGCCGTTCCGCGGCGTGATGCTGCGCTCGCTCGGGTTGACGCTCGTCATGCTCGCCGCGGTCTGGGCGGTGCTCACCGGTGTCGTGACCAACCTCGTAAACGGGTGGTGGCCGGGCGTCGAGGGCCTTGTGGACGTGCTGACCGGCGTCGGCCTGTTCGTCGGGCTCGGATTCCTGGTGGCGCCGGTGACGACCATGTTCGCCGGGCTCTTCCTCGACGATGTCGCCGAGGCGGTCGAGCGCGCCCACTATCCCGCCGATCCGCCGGGCCGGGCGGTGCCGCTGTGGCCGGCGATCGCCTCGGCGCTGCGCTTCACCGCCCTGGTGATCGCGGTCAACGCCGTGGTGCTGCTGCTGATCCTCCTGCCGGGCATCAACGTCGGGCTGTTCTTCCTCGCCAACGCCTGGCTGCTCGGCCGGGAGTATTTCGAACAGGTCGCCGCCCGCCACGTCGGGCCCGACGAGGTCGGCCGGCTGCGTTCGCGCCACGGCGGCCGGATCTTCCTCGCCGGCCTCGTGGTGGCGGCGGTGCTGGCGGTGCCGATCGTCAACCTCGTCACGCCGCTGTTCGCCACCGCCTTCATGGTGCACGTCTTCAAGGAGGTCGCCGCCCGCGATCCGCGGCCCGCTGACGACGGCGCGGTTCTGATCTAAAGTCCGGTGGCGCCGCGTGCACCGGACGGGCCATGGTTCCGTCGACGCGGAAGGAGTAGCCGTGATGTCCCGCCAAGCCGACGACGGAGACGTGCTCGCCATCGCCGAGACCTGGGCGAAGGCCGGCCGCCGTCTCGCCATCGCCACCGTCGTGGAAACCTGGGGGTCGGCGCCGCGACCGGTCGGCTCGCATCTCGTCATCGACGACGAGGGCAATTTCGAAGGCTCGGTGTCGGGCGGCTGCGTCGAGGGCGCGGTGGTCTCCGAGGCGGTCGAGGTGATCGGCGACAGCCGGCCGCGGCTCCTGTCCTTCGGCGTCGCCGACGAGACCGCGTGGCGGGTCGGGCTGTCCTGCGGCGGCCGCATCCGCATCTACGTCGAGCCCCTGACGGCCTGACCATCATGGATCTGAAGCTCCTCTCCACCCTCAATGGGCTCCGCCGCGAGCGCCGCGCCGCCGTGGTCGTCACCCGGCTCGCCGACGGCGCCGCCCGGCTCGTCACGGAGGGCGACGACCTCGCCGGCGATCCCCTGCGCGCCGAGATCGCCGCCGCCTTCCGGTCCGGCCGCTCCGGCGTGGTCGCCGGCCCGGACGGCGAGGTCTTCCTCGCCGCCGAGGTGCCGCCGCCGCGGATCGTCGCCGTCGGCGCCGTGCACATCTCGCAGGCGATGGTGCCGATCGTGCGCGCCATCGGCTGGGACCTCGTGGTGGTCGACCCGCGCACCGCCTTCGCCAGCCCCGAGCGCTTTCCGGGCGTGCAGCTCCACGCCGACTGGCCGGAGACGGTGCTGCCGGGCCTCGCGCTCGACCCCTACACCGCGCTCGCCGCCGTCACCCACGATCCGAAGATCGACGACTTCGCGCTGGTCCACGCCGTCGAGCGCGGCTGCTTCTACGTCGGCGCGCTCGGCAGCCGGAAGACCAACGCCCGGCGGCGCGAACGCCTCGTCGGCAGCGGCCTGACCGAGGCCGACTTCGAGGCGATCCGCGCGCCGATCGGCCTCGACATCGGCGCCGCCTCGCCGGCCGAGATCGCCGTCGCGGTGGTCGCCGAGATCATCGAGACCTTCCGCCGCCGTACGATCGGGACGCCGTCGTGAAATTCGGACCGGTCCGCCTCGCGGACGCCGAGGGCGCGATCCTCGCCCATGCGGTCGCGACCGCCGAGGGCACCTTGCGCAAGGGCACCCTGATCGACGCCGCCGTGATCGCCCGGCTCGCCGCGGCCGGGGTCGCCGAGGTGGTCGCCGCGCGGCTCGGCCCGGACGACCTCCACGAGGACGCGGCCGCCGCCGAACTCGCCCGCGCGATCGCCGGCCCCGGCGTCGAGGCGGACGCGCCGGCCACGGGGCGCTCCAACCTGTTCGCCCGCCACGGCGGGCTGCTCGCGGTCGACGAGGCCGCGATCCACGCCGTCAACCGGGTCGATCCGGCGATCACCGTGGCGACGCGCCCGGCGCTGCGCGGCGTCGAGGCCGGGCGGATGGTGGCGACGGTCAAGATCATTCCCTTCGCCGTGCCCCGGACGCTGCTCGCGCGCGCCGTCGCGGTCGCCGAGACGGCGCGGCCGGTGGTCGCGGTCGAGCCCTACCGGGCGCTGCGGGTCGCCGTGGTCTCGACGCTCCTGCCGGCGCTGAAGCCGTCGGTGGTGGAGAAGACCCTCGGCGTGCTCGCCGGCCGGCTCGCCCCCGCGGGCGCGCGCATCGTCGCCGACCGCCGGGTGCCCCACGACGAGGCCGCGGTGGCGGCGGCGCTGGCGGACGTCGGCGGGACCGACCTCGTGGTGGTGTTCGGCGCCTCCGCCGTGGTCGACGAGGCCGACGTGGTGCCGGCGGCGCTGCGCCGGGCCGGCGGCCTGATCGAGCATCTCGGCATGCCGGTCGACCCCGGCAACCTCCTGATCCTCGGCGAGCTCGGCGGCCGGCCGGTGCTCGGCGCGCCCGGCTGCGCCCGCAGCCCGCGCGAGAACGGCTTCGACTTCGTGCTCGAACGCATCCTCGCCGGCCGACGGGTCACGTCCGAGGACGTCACCGCCATGGGCGTCGGCGGGCTCTTGATGGACATCGTCAGCCGCCCGGCGCCGCGCACCGGCGAGGCGCTCGCCGAGGACCCCGACGCGCCGAAGGTCGCCGCGGTGGTGCTGGCGGCGGGCCGGTCGACGCGGTTCGGGCCCTCCAACAAGCTGCTCGCCGAGGTCGACGGCGAGCCGATGGTGCGCCACGCGGTGCGCGCCGCGACGGCCTCCGGCGTCGCCGAGACGATCGTCGTAACCGGCCACATGGCCGAGGCGGTCGAGGCGGCGCTCGCCGGCCTGCCGGTGCGCGTCGTGCACAACCCCGATTTCGCGGCGGGGCAGTCGACGTCGCTGCGCGCCGGCATCGCCGCGGTGTCGCCGACCTCGGAAGCGGCGGTGGTGATGCTCGGCGACATGCCGCGCGTGACGGCCGCCACGCTCGACCGGGTGATCGCCGCCTACCGGCCGGGCGCCGGGGCGCTCGTCGTGGTGCCGCGCCACGACGGCCGGCGCGGCAACCCGGTGCTGTGGTCGCGCCGCTTCTTCCGCGACCTCTCCGCCCTCGAGGGCGACACCGGGGCGCGGGCACTGCTCGCGGCCAATCCGGAGGCGGTGGCGACGGTGGAGTGCGGCCCGGAGGTGCGGATCGACTACGACACGCCCGACGCGCTGGCCGGCCGGGCCGGCCCCGATACCGCTCCGGACGCGGGCGTCGACGTCGAGCGGCGTTGACGCCTTCGCCGGCTTGGCACTAGAACCCTGTCGTGATCGGGGGGCGGGGCGCTTCGCCCGGCCTGACGGCGCGGGACCCCACCGAAGGCATCATGGCGCGACCTGACATCTTCTTCGACGCCGGCCGGTTGATCGAGCACTTCAACCGCACCACGCCGACGGGCATCGACCGCGTCGAGCTCGCCTACGCCAAGGAATTCCGCCGCCGCTTCGGCAGCCGCGTGGTCTACGGCTATTCGCTGTGGGGCCGGGTGATCCCGATCTCCGACGACCGCGTCGACGACTTCCTGGCGGCGACCGAGCAGTCCTGGCGGGCCGAGGGCACCGAGAAGACCTCGACGGCGATGACGATGCTGACCGAGCGGCTCGGGGTCGTGTTCCCGCCGACCACGCTCGAGACGGTGCGGGTGCGCACCAACGCCGAGCGCTCGACCATCTTCGTCGACCTCACCATGGGCGGCATCCGCACCGCGGTGCCGAAACTGTCGCGCTTCCTGCCGCGGGCGGGCGACACCTTCGTCGGCGTCGCCCACATGGGGCTGCAGAAGGACGGGCCGGTGCGCCGCATGGTCGGCCGGGCCGGGATCCGCCCGGTATTCCTGCTGCACGACCTGATCCCGATCACCCATCCGGAATACGCGGTCGCCACCGCCGAGGCCAAGCACCACGACCGGGTCGAGACGATCCTGCGCCACGGCGAACTGCTGATCACCAATTCCGACGACACCCGGATGGCCGCCGAGCGCTACGCCGGCCAGCGCGGCATCCGGATGCCCGAGGCGGTGGTCGCCCATCTCGGCCTCGAGCCGGTGTGGCTGCAGCCGATCGAGCCGGTGGTGGCGGCCGAGCCGTATTTCCTGACCGTCGGCACCATCGAGCCGCGCAAGAACCACCTGCTGCTGCTCAACGTCTGGCGCCGGCTGGTGCAGCGCCACGGGGCGGCCGCGCCGAAGCTGGTGGTGGTGGGCCGGCGCGGCTGGGAGAACGAGCAGGTCGTCGACATGCTCGAGCGCAGCCGCGACATCCAGGATCACGTCATCGAGTGCTCAGATCTGCCGGACGCGGCGCTGAAGAGCCTGATGGCGGGCGCGCGCGCCCTGCTGTTCCCGTCCTTCGTCGAGGGCTACGGCCTGCCGCTCGCCGAGGCGATGGCGGCGCGCCTGCCGGTGATCGCCTCGAACATCGGGGTGTTCCGCGAACTCGCCGGCATCGGGCCCGACTATCTCGACCCGCTCGACGGCCTCGGCTGGCTGGCGGCGATCGAGGACTACGTCGACCCGGATTCCCGCCGCCGCGCCGCCCAGATCGAGCGGCTGCGCCTGTGGCGCGCCCCGACCTGGGAAGGCCATTTCCAGACCGTGATGGACGTGCTGGAGCGCCGCCGGCTGGTCTGACACCGAGCTCGTGACGTTCCGACCCGTGGGCGGAGCGTTCGCGCGCGAGAAGCGCCCGAGCGGGCCCCGGCCGAAGGGCCGAACCCTCGCGAAGTCCCGACAAGTCGGAGCTTCGCGAGAGAGGTACGAATACCCTCGCCTCGTTCGACGACCACGAGCCCGCCGGGCGCCGTCCGCGCGGCGCGCGGTCGCGCGCCCGCTCGGTCAGTGGGCGTGGTCCCTGACGGAGTAGAAGACGAGTGTGGAGACGACCCAGATTCCGAGGGCGGCGAGGAAGAAGAGGAAGGT